>CAYGOW010000262.1:0-363 GCA_964351425.1 uncultured Roseivirgaceae bacterium | reverse complement strand
GCCGCCCTGCTGGAGAATATTTATCAGGCATTTCAAGATGAACATCTCAGTCATATGATGCTAGACCCTGAAATAAAAAATTTGATTCACGCCAACGAAGCCGGTATGCGCCGGGTTGCCTGCGAAGCAATTAAGTCTGGCATAGGCATGCCTGCAACAGCTTCTACATTAAACTATTTTGACATGTTCAGGATTTCCTATATGCCATCCAACCTGATTCAGGCGCAACGTGACTACTTTGGCGCACATACCTATGAGCGCACCGATCGTGACGGCATCTTTCATACAAACTGGAATTAACACATGAAATTTAACCTTAAAGATAAACCTACCATCTTTGTCATCTTCGGCGGAACCGGGGAC
>CAYGOW010000261.1:698-5709 GCA_964351425.1 uncultured Roseivirgaceae bacterium | reverse complement strand
CGTCCAGAACCTGGCCGCTGACGCCGGGGTAATAAACATAACCGCCATCAACACCACCGCAACCGCCTGTATGCCAATGACCACGGCCAGAACGGTCAATGTGGTAAGTATTAGCTCCACAGTCCGAACGGGTACCCCAAGGCTGCGCGCATAGTCCTCGTCGAAGGAGATTAGCGTGAATTCCTTGAACAAGGCAATAACGGTTATGATCAATACGGCGGCTGTCACGGAGAATACCACCAAATCCGAACCGACCAGGGAAGCAGCTTTTCCAAAAAGAAACTGGTCCAGCCCTGATTGGGCCGCATTGCCGCTTTTCTGGATGACGGTTAACATCAATATTCCTATGCCGAAGAATACAGACAGGATCAGTCCGATCGCCGTATCCTCCTTGATTTTTGACGTGGCGGTAATCTTGTCTATCAGGATCAATGACAGCCAGCCGGTAAGAAAGGCGCCAATAAGCAGCAGCACCGGGTTCTTCTCTCCCTGAAGGATAAAGGATAAGCAAACGCCGGGCAGCACACTGTGCGCGACAGCATCGCCCACTAGGGCCTTTTTGCGCAGAAATGTAAAGGTACCCACGATGGCCGAACTGGCGGTCAGGAGTATGGAACCCAGGACCACATACCGGATGTTGGGGTCGGTTAAACTGAGGAAATCGATGATTTCAGACCAGCTCATTTCTTTGTTTTTTCCCGGTTTGGATACCTGCGTTGTTTCATCAGGTCGCTAACATCACTCAAGAGGGTAAGTTTTCCGCCGTAAGTCTCCTGCAGTAGTTTCGAGGTGAAGGTGGTTTCGGTCGGACCGTACGCCATGAGTCGTAGATTCAGCAGGATGACCCAGTCAAAATACTGGGTAACCGATTGAAGGTCATGATGCACCACAACCACGGTTTTGCCTTTGGCCGACATTTCCCGAAGCAGGGAGACAATCGCTTTTTCCGTAGCGGCATCCACGCCGGCGAAGGGTTCGTCCATGAGATAGAAGTCCGCGTTCTGTGCCAGGGCACGGGCCAGAAAAACCCGTTGTTGCTGTCCGCCCGATAACTGTGAGATCTGCCGGGTGACATAATTCTCCATGCCCACCTTGCGAAGACAATCCATGACGACCTCTTCATCGGCTTTCCGGGGCCTTTTAAACAACCCGAGCGTGCCATAGCGCCCCATCATGACCACATCCCGAACCGATGCAGGGAAATCCCAGTCCACCGATTCCCGCTGAGGCACATAACTTACGCGCTCTCGCACCTCATTCAATGGCTTGCCAAATACCTTGACATAGCCGCTGTTATTGCTGACAAGCCCCATGACGGCCTTGATCAGGGTAGACTTCCCGGCGCCATTCGGACCAACAATACCGATCAGCTTGCCCTGGGGCAATGCCAGGTCAATGTTCCAGAGCACCGGCTTACGGTCGTAAGAAACCGTCAGGTCATGGACTTCGAGTACCGGATCCGAAGGTATGTCTGTAAATGGGAGGGTAGGGGAATTCATAGTTTTATTTTAATGAACTGACGATCGCTTTAACATTGGCACGAACCATTCCGAGATACGTGCCTTCCGGTGTTCCTTCTGCGCCCATGGCGTCGGAATAAAGATTGCCGCCAATAATAATGTCGTACCCTCTTTCTCGCACACCGGTTACGACGGCTTCAATGGAGCGGGCCGGTACGGAGGTTTCGACAAAGACGGCCTTCACTTCATTCTCCACGATATAATCGACCAGGGAGGTGACATCCCGAAGCCCAAAATCGGATAAGGTGGAAATGCCTTGTAAGCCTTTCACTTCGATGTCATAGGCCAATCCGAAGTATCCAAAAGCATCATGTGCTGTAATCAGGATCCGTCGCGAAGCGGGAATGGTGGCTACTTCTTGTGTTACCCATTCATGCAAGGCAGTGAGAGAATCAAGATAAATGGCTGTATTTTTTCGGAAGAATGTCTCATGTTCAGGATACTTCTCCACCAACACTTCCTGCATTTGTTGTACGGCTAATTGCCACAAGGAAACGTCAAACCAGATGTGGGGGTCGTAGGCATTATTGAATTCAGGGGCCGTATGAAGTTTACTATCCGGAATTTTTTCCGCCACGGCAGCCACGGTACGCTGACGGGCAAGCTTCTCAAGTACTTCGCCCATTTTTCCTTCCAGGTGCAATCCGTTATAAAAAACCACATCGGCCTGGGTCAAACGGGTCAGGTCTCCCTGAGTGGCTTTGTAGAGATGTGGATCCACACCCGGTCCCATGAGTGCTTCTACGCGGGCCGAATCACCCACGATGGCTTTGGCTGCGTCAGCGATCATTCCGGTGGTGGTGACAATGTATGGAATCTCATTCGAATCCGATGACGTATTAGTCGAACATCCGGCAATGACCGCAATATAAAGTATCGATATAACTAAACCTTTGTAACCCATAGATTGTCAGATGCTTCTTTAGAAATAAACTTGCCATTTTTCTCCTCATTTACCGCCAATTCCACCGAGCCGTCAAAAGGAAGTTTCTCGAGTATTTTCACTTGCGAACCAATGGCGATGCCGATGCGGTCCAGGTACCTGAGGAAATCAGGGGAGGAGTCATTGACCGCTACAATGGTAGCCGCTGCGCCCGGACTCAGTTCGGAAAGCAGAATTTGTGACTGTTCGGAAATTTCTCCCTGTTCGCTCGGTATGGGATCTCCATGGGGATCATGGGTGGGGTAGCCAAGCAAGGCATCAATTCGCTGGATCAGCAGGGGGGATTGGATATGTTCCAGTTGTTCGGCTACATCATGCACCTGGTCCCAGGCGAAATTGAGCTTCTCGACCAGGAAGGTTTCCCACAACCGGTGCTTCCGAATGATCTCAAGCGCTGCACGCTGACCCGTCTCGGTCATGCTGACGCCATAGTATTTCCGGTAATCAATTAATTTTTTAGCCGATAATTTCTTTAGCATATCGGTCACAGAAGCCGCCCGGGTATTCATGCTGTCGGCAATGGCGTTGGTACTTACATTGCCATCGTCCTCCGGCATCAGGTGGTAAATAGCCTTGAGGTAATTTTCCTCGACAAAGCTTAGACGGTTATTGGTCATGCAACAAAGATACATATTTTAGATATATCTAAAAATATTTTTTATCATACATAAAAAGACCAGGGATTTTCTGTGTATTATATCTTTACCTGAGTAAAGATAAGTGAGTAAAACATTGAATAAGATCAGATAAGGCCATTAATTATTTTGAGGAGGAGATGTTCCTGACTTTTCCAGGTCACCTCATTTCCGGGGGAAATTTGGTAAAAATGTGTGGTTTTCCACGTGGCAAGCAGCTGGTCCGGCTGTACATTTTGCAAGTCAAAAGGGAGGGCCGCAGGATATTTTTTCAGCCGGTCGAACAAGGCAGATTCACTTGGGATAAAAATTGGCAATTCCATGGCGAGGTATTCGTAAAGCTTGGTAGGCACTTTACCTCGTGTACTCGGATGATCCGGGTAACAGATGATTCCGGCGTCCGCCTCATGGATGGCGTTCAGTACGTGCTGGTGGGGTATCAATCGATCAACGCCGGTAGCATGTACAAAGTCCAGGTCGGCAATCAGGGCAAGCAACCTGCGCCTGAATTTCTTATCCGGTGCATAACCGAAAATCTGCAGGGTTATTTCCGGATCGGCTTCGTGCAATGCCTTGGCAAGGTTGATTGCCTGGAGAACGCCGGTCTGTCTGGCCAGTGTGCCGGTAAAAAGTAATCGTCTCGTCCCGCGTTTACGGACCGTGGTCTCCAGAGTCATTCGACATTTATTCTCAAGAATGCTATACCGGTCGTCAGGCAACCAGGTTAACTGTTGCGCATAGACTGCCTCGGCCAGAAAGAAATAATCGATGGATTTAGCGGCCTTCCTTTCCATTTTTCGAATCCACACACCGAGCAACTGCGCTACCGGATAGGGATAAAAGCCCTGGCTGCTGAGGTTTAGCGAATAATTCTCCTGTACATCATAGACCAATTGGAACGGCAGGCGCTTTTTGAGACGTATGAGCATAGGGAGTAATTCTGCGGTGGTCACAATGACCAGATCTGGAGCAAGTTGTCGGAGCAGGTTGCGGATGTATCGATGGGCCCTGATTCGGCCCGGAGAAAGTCTTTTAAAAAAAGGAAGGGGGAAAAAGTTGATATTGGGCGCGTACTGCGCTTTATTTGCGGGGAATCCTATGATTTTAACGTCATATTTAGTTGATTCACCCAGGGACAGGCCAATTTTCTCATACATTCGGGTATCATCGATGGGTTTGAGGACCGATACAATCGCAATAACTGGCCTTTTCATGGAAGTAAGTATACTTTATTAACACCAAAAAAAAGGAATGGACCTGAAAGAATTAATTGAAGAAGCCTGGGAAAATCGCTCCCGCCTGGAAGAAAAGGAAGTGCAAATTGCCATCAAAACCATCATCAGTGATCTGGATACCGGAAGTCGTCGTGTGGCGGAACCGGACGGGGACGGATGGAAAGTGAATGAATGGATTAAAAAGGCAGTGATCCTCTATTTCCCGCTTCGGAAAATGCAGTTAATATTGGCGCATATGTGGATGAGGGCACCATGGTCGACACCTGGGCGACTGTTGGCAGTTGTGCGCAGATAGGAAAAAATGTCCATTTGAGTGGGGGAGTAGGTATCGGCGGCGTCCTCGAACCCGTTCAGGCCGCTCCGGTCATCGTCGAAGACAATGCATTTATAGGAAGCCGATGTATCGTGGTTGAGGGCGTTCGTATAGGTAAGGAAGCCGTATTGGGCGCAAATGTTACGCTGACCGCCAGTTCAAAGATTATTGATGTCACGAAAGAAGAACCTGTGGAATACAAGGGCTACGTGCCGCCTCGTTCGGTGGTCATTCCTGGCACCATTCCTAAAAAATTTCCTGCAGGAGAATACCAGGTGCCCTGTGCATTGATTATTGGGGAACGAAAGGAAAGTACCGACAAGAAGACCTCCCTCAACGAGGTACTCCGCACCCACAACGTAGCC
>CAYGOW010000261.1:0-688 GCA_964351425.1 uncultured Roseivirgaceae bacterium | reverse complement strand
ACCTCCCTCAATGATGCCCTGAGACAAAATAATGTAGCGGTATAGAATTAAGTTGGCATTCTCTTTGTTTATGTAAAAGCAAAAAGAAATGCCATGCGCTTACTTACAAACCTATTGCTCATACTGGCTGCCGCGGCAGGATCTGCATTTTATGCAGTTGAAACGCGTAAACCAATCAATCAGAACAACTTTTCAAACGGCGAGCGGTTGGAATACCAGGTGAATCTTGGCTGGTTTTCGGTAGGCAGTGCAGAGGCAGTAATCCAGGACGAACTTCATGTTTTTGAAGGGAATACGGCTTACCAGGTAGATATTTTTGGTAAAACCACGGGGATGGTGGATTGGCTGGCGAAGGTTGATGACCATTGGGGTGCGTATGTGGATACCACGGCACTTATTCCCCATATGAGTTACCGCAATATCAAAGAAGGAAAATACCGCAAGAATGAAGTCACCCGATTTGATCATAACAGCGGGAAAGCCGAAACGAGAACGCTGGATCAAAAGACGGGAAAATACAAGGCGCCAAAAGTGCATAAAACCCCCAGTGACATCCGTGACCTGATGGCGGGTTTCCTGTATTTGCGCACGCAGCCGTATGAGAATATGGAGCCTGGGGATTCCTTTTTAATCAAAGGGTTTCTTGAAGATACCGTGTACCACATGAATATGGTCTTTGAGGGCCGTG
>CAYGOW010000260.1:0-5734 GCA_964351425.1 uncultured Roseivirgaceae bacterium | reverse complement strand
CTGATCTTTCAAATGAATGAATTCAAGCATGCGATCGGTTCGAAGGATCAATCGTACCCGGACCTGATCGCCCTGCTGCAATATCATACCCTCCTCAAATTCTTCCATTTTCTCCCCGTCCAGTGTTTTGATGACCTTGAACAGCTGTTTCTCAATTTGAAGTGACTCTCCAGCCGAAATGATTTGATCATTGTCCTCAAAATACTGCCAGCGCAACGAGCCCCAGCTGGCCCCGGCTTCCTGCTGAATCACTTGCACAGTAGCCAGTTCGGATTTGATTTCCTCCGGCGTCCATGTTTTTGTGAAGTGACCGTTTGAAGAAGGCTGCAACGCCTCCCCTGTCCCGGTTCTTAACGTTACCTGCGGATCCGTACCGACCCAATCAGCCCCAAGGCTTAACAATGCATGAACCGCTTCCGTGGTTGCCTTTGTACTGGGCCATTGCTGTGTCTGTTTCTGCCGAAGGAGCCAGACCTTCTGATCTTCAAGCATAGCCTGTTTCTCTTCCAGGCTATCCGGCAGGATATGGTCAACTGCATACATCGCCATCACGTGACTTTCAACAGGTGCCTGATTCCAGTACCAGGCCGATTCGGCCGGCTTCCAATACATACCCATTTCCTCATCCCGAAGGCTGTATTCACGAATCGATTTGAGCACTTCTTCTGCCCGTTTCGTATCCCCTTGATACTGGAAGGAGAGGGCGGCCATGGATTTGAGCATGAGGTTTTCGGACACCCATTCATTCTTCATTTCTTCGTAGTAATGATCAAATGCACGGATTGTATCCCGGGGAAACTGAAGCACAGAATGCAGCATACCGGAGAAATAAAAATACTGGTAATGGGTATCATAAAGAGAAGCCATATCCATTAAATCCTCTGCTATCCGTTTATCAAGAAAGTTTTTCATCCGCTCCAGCATTGGTCGAGTCTTTTCAGCCAGCTCGTCGTCGCCAGTCAGGGAGATCAGCTTCAGGAGACCGGTGCCGATGTGCTGGGTGATGAACCGATTAGACCTGCCACCGGCAAACCAGGGCATGCCACCATCCGGATTTTGCATCTGCATCATCTTAGCCAGAAGTTCCTCCGTCTGCTCCTCGAGACTATCCTGTTGCATAAGCCTGGTCAAACGAGCCGTGGATTCCGATTCATTGCGGGCATCCCGCCACCAAGGGGTTTCCTGCAGCATGATAGACATGACTTCCTGGTTCTTCTCCAGGGGAGACCGGAGATCTGCCGTTTCACGCTGATTCTTAAATCGCTCGGCCAGATCCGGATGGCTGGCAAGCAGGTAGGATCCCAGCCGGTTGGCGAATAACCGGGCGAAGGTCTGCTCCGAACATTCATACGGGAATTCCATCAGGTACGGTAAGGACTGCACGGCGGTCCAGACCGGATCCGTATCGACTGAAAGACGAAGGGATTGGTGAGTCAAGGTCGGGGAGTTAGTATTCTTCAGCCCCTTGAGAACAAAGGTATTCTCCTGTCCCTGCTTGCTGTACAAAGGTATCGACTCTGTGACCAGCGTACGATTAGGCAGGACCGGCAGCACATTGCGTTCCCCATCGCCCTGGTTATTCCCTACTGCCTTGATATCTACTTCAACCGCGTTAAGTCCGCCGGGAATTGCTATTCTCCACGAAATAGTCTCCTGGCTATTCGGTCCGATCGAAAAATTATGCCGGGTTTCCTCTCCCACCAGGTAATCCAGGGATTCTCCGGAAAGGGCATCAGTCAATCCTACCACTGCTTGTCCATTCATCGGATTGTTTGTAAGATTCACCACTTTGGCCGTGAGGGTCACCTCGTCCCCTTCCCTCAGGAACCTCGGCAGATTTGGCACGACCATCAGCTCCTTCCGGGTGACTGTCTGAAGGATCTTTATGCCGGAACGAAATGAAGCATCGTGGGCCAGGAGTTGCAACTTCCAGCGGGTAAGGCTTTCCGGACTGGTAAACGCAAAAGATACCTCACCCTTCCTGTTGGTGGTCAGGTGGGGCAGGAAAAAAGCGGTCTCGCGAAGATCCTTCCGCGATCGAACCGCCGCAAGCTGTTCGTCCAGCTTCTTCTGTCCTTGTGCCGTGGTAATAATCACCACACCATTTGCCGCTTTTGATCCGTACAAGGCGGTTGCTGCAGCATCCTTCAGAATCTCATAGGAAGCCATTTGATCCGGCAGTTGCGCATTACCTTCCTGAATCACCCCATCCACCACCACCAGGATGCCTTGGTCGGTCAGACTGCTGACACCCCGAACCTGCACACCAGCAACCCTTCCGGCCAGGGCTACATCTAATTCCTCCTCGACCGATTCATAAAATAACAATTCCTCTGAATCCGCAACCGAAGCCACCGAAGCTGTCATTTCCCGTTTCTGCTCTGACGCATACCCGGTAACCACCTCTTCTGACAACATGGCTATGTCTGCCCCGAGCGCGACATCAATGGAATTACTTTCTCCGGGAACGAGCGACAGGGTCTTATATCCGATAAAACTGAAAACAATCTCCTGATCAGCCCCGGCTTTTATCGAATAAAAACCATTTATGTCCGTCACCATACCCTGGTTCGTTCCCTTTACAAGGACGTTCACTCCCGGAAGGGGTTGGTTTTCTTTGTTAAATACATGCCCACTCACATAACCTTCCGGCATTCCGGGATCAACTTCACGTGTTACCTTGGTTACGGTATCCACCCGGCTCATAAATTTCTTCAGGCGGGTTAGGTAAAGTTTATTAGTATACGACTGGCGGTTGATACTAAACCCAAACCAGTTCAGTTCGTCAAATGCCTGAGCCGGATATCCCCAATAGTCATAGGAATCCCAGATAACATTACGCATCCAGTCCGTAGTAAAGTTATGGCTGATCATCCGGGAGAATCCATTGTAATAGTAGCGGGTAGGATGAAGATCAGGAATATCCCATGCATGACTCGTAAATTTATCCAGGGATGCATCGTACATGGAGGCCAGTACCTCCGCGGTTACTTTCTTCCCTTTATTCCCGATTATCTTAAACCGCCATTCTTCTTCCGCTCCGGGATCAATCTTATCTCTAAATGTCAATACCTCAATTCCAAGGTCTTCAGAAGCCCGACGGATCCCGATTTCATTGGAACCGGATTCAAAACTGTTTTTCCAAACGTAGGAATAATGCACCTCCAATTCATCGGTGCTCTTTTCCGCATTGATCGTTTCAAGGTGGCGCCCCTTTCGCAATAAAATGGATTTAGTCAACAGAATTTTATTACCATGCACCACATCCAGGCTTACGTAGAGGGAATCAACTCCGGAAATCATTTCAACCCAAACAGATTTGCCGGACTCTATGGAATTTGGGGTTTTCAGGGAGAATACTTCATACGCCGGTATCACCTTTTCGGGTGGCCGGACCCATACATAAGCTTCCTTCACGGGTGCAGATCGATATACTGAATCCACCCGGGTACGGATCAGGTAATGTCCGCCCGGCAACTCATGCGGTAATGGCATCTCCCAGCGACCCGCTCCGCGGAACGGATAAACCGCTACCACTTCTCCACGCTCCCAGTTCTCCTTTTGCATTTCGTCTTCGTACACCCGGTTAGGAAACAAATCCCGGAAGGTCTCCTTGTCATAGAGCGGCATATCGGGTGTTGGCCAGCTTCGAAATTTCAAAGGCTTGTCCGGAGCCTTCAACCGGATGAATTCTATTTCACCAGCAGTCTCTACCGGCGACTCATTAATTGTATTGGACCAAATAATGGCTTTAAGCGTATCCCTCACAGGGATCTCAGCAGGAAAATCCACGTTCACCTCCACCGCGTGGCGTGCGGCACGTACCGTGGTTTCTCCTGTCCGGACCTCACCGGTGATGTCGTGAACATCCGCTTTCACCTCATACGTCTGCACGGGAAAAGCTGAATCGACCTTCTTGTCACGGGTACTTAGAAAAGTCAACGAAAAATGGCCCCTGGCGTCCGTTTGCAATTCCTTCACAAGCACTGTTTCTGTCGTAAATCCATAGTATCTGTAAGAGAATAAGTCCCGGCTGCTCATTGTAATGGTGATATCCACCCGGGCATTGGAAATGGGTGCACCAGTGAAAGAAGCAGCTTTTCCTGAAATAGTAATGCTGTCTCCAATAGCAATGGATTCGGTCACAGGATCGAACGCCACTTCAAAAGTCGGACGTTTGTATTCTTCCACCTGTATCGGAATTTCTGCCCATTCCAGGTCGTCCAGTTCTTCTTCATAGAAGCGACTGCCTTCCTCAACATCCTCATCCGCGTACAGCCAGTATTCCCCGGTGATACGATCGGCAGGCAGCTTGATTTCTCCACTTACCGATCCAAATTCGTTGGTCTTCAGCCTCAGGTCGGCAATTTCCTCTCCGTTAGGATCTTCGAGGTACACGTTGATGTATTCTCCCGGTACCACGGATGTTTCACCCTTTTTTTGCTCAACCAGCATCGCTTTAAAATACAGGGTCTGACCGGGACGGTAAATGCTGCGGTCTGTAAACGCCATAATCCGTGCCGTGTGTTCATCGTCGCTCGCTGATGAACCGGTATTGTAATATTGACGCATGGACAAAAAGGTGGTGTCCGTGCCGTGTGTTGCCCATATATCAAACGGACCGGGATAAATGATTAATTCACCCTTCCCTTCCAGTAGAGCTGATTTTCGTGGCACTTCAGGGAATTCTACCCGAATAGTTGCCTGTTCGACCGGCATCCCCGTCATACGGTCAAGCGTACGTAATCGCACCTGCCGCTCCATTTTTACAACGTCCACTACAAGGTTTGTCACCCGGAAGGTAGTCGCCGATTCAAACAGGCTATCAGCCGTCATCAGGATTCCATAGGTTCCGGCCGGCAATGGCGGGAGGGCAATTTCAGTGGAATGCGCACGGTAATCATCTGCTGCTGGCAGTTTGACCCGGGTTGAATAAACTTCCCCGGCTTTATGTAAGTAGCGTATTAAATCAGCTGTTTCCAGGAACGCCTTATCGGCAGGAATCTTCATGATGGAAAAACGTAAGCTATCTGTATTGCGGAATTCGACCCAAAGCGGACTATGTTGTTTGATCGGCACAAACAATTCTGTCCTGGCGGTCACCGCACGCTCGCTTATCTTACGGACCAGCACCCGGGCCTTGTTCCCCCCGTAACTTTCCGAAAACAAGTCAATGGCTTTATTAGCAATACCCAGAGCGTCCCGCCAGGCATATCGCAGTTCAGGTCGGTCATCTGAATACTGATTGCCCAACATATAAAGATCATTGGCCTGTTCGAATAAAAGCAGCGTTCCTGCTTCATGGCCCTGAAGTCGGTTAAAAAGGCTGTCATAGAGCAATTTTTTAGTCTCGAAAAGATCCTCATTCGTGACAATCCCCGAGAGGTAATGTGTTCGCTCAACCCAAAGCGTCGCAAGGGCTGCTGTATCCGTCTCGTGAAAATGCATCAGGGAAGCATACAGATCCAGCACCTGTTTTTGCCTTTCGTTGAGCCCGTTGTCCATGTAATCGGGAGAATAAAAAACAGGCACCGCTACCTCAATTTTGTTTTCTTCCCTTGGGTTTTGATAATAAGACAGCGCTTCATGGACCAGGAGATCGTATAATGCAGGACGAAGATGGCGATAGTCGGTTCGGCTGAACAGCACCTCTTCCACCTCCTCCATCCGGGTTTGCTGAAGGAGCTGGGTATCCTGAAGACTCAGGCGGAACAATGAATCGATCTGATGGTGA
>CAYGOW010000259.1:0-5734 GCA_964351425.1 uncultured Roseivirgaceae bacterium | reverse complement strand
CGAACCATCCGGTGCAAATTCCATGTCCACCGGCCTGAAGTTTGGATCTGTACTCTTGATGAAGTCTTGCCGGTGCTCGCTGTGGTAGCCAGTGCCGTCATCCACCATCTTGTGCTGCTTCATTCCCAGGAAGCCAATCGTATTGTTGATCAGTAAATCACCTTGTACCTCATCCGGAAAATGCCGGCTTGACACAAATTCGAGCCCTGAAGTCGGCCGCACCCGGTGGGCATTTTCAATCAGGTTTCTGGATTTTGGGGTTGATTCGCCGTAACGTGGCTTTACGGTACCCGGCATCATCCATAGCACATCCGGGCCGGAGGTTTCGGCAAAGAAATTCTGCCCCCAGTCGTCAAAGGCTATGCCCCATGGATTGGGAATACTTAGTTGTGCCGCCCGCTCCAGACGCTTTCTGGCCGGATTATAGCGATAAAATCCACCCTGAGTGGCTCGGACAGGGCCGTACGAGGTTTCCACATTGGTATGAAGGAAAACCCCCTCTCCCATGTAGATAGCGCCGGATGGATCAGTGGTGTAGGCACTGTGTGCATGATGGGTATCGTGGTCATCAAAACCGCTTAAAATAATCTCCCGGGTATCGGCATGATCATCGCCATCCGTATCACGCATAAGAATAAGGTTGGTACCCTGCGAGACGTACACCCCTTCCGGGGCAATTTCAAACCCAAGCGGCAGGTGCAATCCGTCAGCATAGGTGATCTGGTTATCTGCCTTGCCATCTCCATCCGTATCTTCCAGGATAATCAGCTTGTCATCCGGTTTCTGGTCACCCGGTTTGTAATGCGGATAACTGGGCATCGTGGCTACCCAAAGCCGCCCTTTGTTATCAAAGGATAGCTGAACCGGGTTGGCCAGGTCGGGAAACTCTTCTTCCGAAGCGAACAAGCCAACTTCATACCCTGGAGCCATTTCGAAAGAGGCAAGTGCCTCTTCCCCGTATAAATAAGAGGGAGGTGTCGCATCATTTGACGGAGAATAATTTGTTTCAACCGCAGGTAGCGTACGGGTCCGGGCATCTGCCGCTTTCATATCAAAGGGCATATCCCGTGCGGCCTGCCAGACAGCTGTGTCACGCACTGCCGTCATTTGGCGGATTTTTTCAATTTCAGCGGGATAATTGTCCGGTCCGAAAGGGTTATAACGTCGTCCGTACGCATGAACACCATTCGGGATTTTGATATCATTGTGCCACATCCAATTCTTTTCCATCACCGCTGCGTGAATTTCGCTCCGCCGTTCGTCAGCTACAGGATCCATCTCCCCAAACAACGCAGTTGCCAGGTATTCTCCCAACAGATCATACCCTCTTTCATTGAGCTGACTGCCGTCAATAGTAAGGAACTCCTTCTCGGCGGCATACCACTCCTTCGTAGGCGTGAACAGATCGACGAAGTACACACCATTTGCCTCTGCTACTTCCTTCATGGCCGCGGTGTACAGTGCCAGGTTCTTGTTCTCCTCCACCCCGTCAGGCAAGTCAAACTGTCCGGATAGGTCTTCAAATGCTATCGGCGACACCAATGCCAGGCGCGTTGATGTATCCGATTTATAGGGTTGATTGCGGGTATGTTCAATAAAAGCGGTTAATTCTCCTTTAAAATTCTCCAGACCTGCCGGACCATTGAATGACTCATTGTACCCAAAAAACCCTATGATCAAATCCGCCTCCAGGCGGGTCAGCCATTCATCCTCAGTTTCAAAATGCCCCTCACTATGCGAGTAATTGGCCAGTTCGTCCTGAAACTTTTCAGCCCCGGGAAAGGCCCACGGGGAATTGCGGCTTGAGTGAGGGCGGAATCCCGGTGTATTTCCGGGGTCACACATATTCCTGATAAAAAGGAGACTATCCGGATAACGCACATGTAGTTCGGTTTCAAAATGTCCGTATTGCATCATCCTGGAACCCAGATTGTTTCCGATTAAAAGAATATGGTCGCCCCTGCGCAAAGGAAGGCGCTTTTCCTCTGTACAGGATTCAAATACTATTCCAACCAGCAAAAGAATAACAATAACTGGGAGTGAGTGATGGCATTTGAAAAAGGCCATGTGTGGGTTGATCAGCAAATTTTTAGAAAATATACAATAAAAATGCACAAGTCGACAGTGCCCCGGCATGGAACCCATCCATTAGCTGATTGCGCCTCTTATATAAATGTTGTCGAATATTCCATATGCCAACTTGCGGTACCATTAAAATCCCTTAATTTACACATTACATGTACATCACAATTCGGTAATATATGCTTGAAGAACTATTTGGCGGCAGTGATTATTATGCGTTCCCTTCGTTTGAAGTGGCCTTGTTTTCGTTGCTCCTGTCATTTGTATTGAGTACCCTGATCGGCCTCACCTATAAATTCACCTATGAAGACGACCGGTTTCCGAAGCACTTCTTTCATGCCATCGTACTGAGTTCGACCGTATCAGCCATGGTCATTATGGCCGTGGGTGATAACCTGGCGGCTGGATTCGGGATTATCGGTGCTATCGCCATCATCCGGTTCAGGACCCTGATCCGTGACCCAAGGAATATTATTTTCATTTTCGCTTCCCTGTCAGTGGGTATTGCCACGGGGGTTTACGGATATGCTATTGCGGTGTCGGGCACCCTCATCTTTTGTATTGTTGCTTTCCTCCTCCACTTCTCTTCATTCGGCCCGAGCCACAAAACGTATTTTGACATTGTTTTTTCGGTACAGAATGATGCGAAAACAGAGCTACTGAAAGAGTTTTTAGCTGCACGCAATATCAAAGGAAAAGCGTTGCGTTACCGGCGGCTTGATGACGATAAAGGGTTTCGGTATACCTTTCGCATAACGCTGTCCCATACGACCGATCAGCAGGAATTATTTCATGAACTTGCCCAGCTGCCCGGCTATATGGATCTGCGTATGCGACCTTCGGAGGAGGTACAATTATGATTCGTCAGGCTTTATTTTATATTGTCGTACTGCTTACCGCTGCCTTTCTGCTGGTCGTATCCTTTAACAGCAAGAACCGTAATTTTGCGGTCATCGCCGAAGTGGAGCCCCAGAAAACTGCCATCTCCTTCCCGAAACCGGTACGGATAAAGCAACTGCATGTGGCTGCTGGCGAACATGTCCAGAAGGGCGATTTGCTGCTGGAAGTAGAGCGACCTGATCTGGCGCTGGATATTCAGAAAATCCGGAATGAATTGAGTCAGCTGGATTCCGAACGTGCAAAACGCCGGGAGGATTACCAGGCGCTCGCCAGGGTATCTTCGCTGCGTCACCGGCAACAAATCGCTACCCTCAACGCCAAACTTCAGGAGATTGAAGGGAAGTTTAAATCAGATTCGCTGTTTTTCGCTGAAGTCACCAACTGGACCGGGGCAGATTCGCTGGCAGATAACAACCAGTACTACCTGGCCCGAAAAAGCCTGCTGGAAGAGAAGACCCTGGAGGAAAGGGAGTATGCATCCGAACAGGCACGTGAAAAAACACTCTTCGAGAAAGACATGGAATTTTATGATTTACGTCAACAGCGGTTGACGGACGAACTCGAAAGCCATCTGGCGGAACAGGAAAGCCTGAAGCAATACTCCCCAATCGACGGCACAATCGGTTCGGTATCAGTGCAGCTCATGGAGCTGATCCCTCCATATGAAACCATCATCTCTGTTTATGATGAGAACCCCAACGTGATTAAAGCCTATATGAATGAGCAGGCGACCATTCCCATAGAAGTCGGCAACAAAGTACAGGTAGAGTCCATCAATCGGGAATATGCCATTGAAGGGGAAATCGTTGAAATAGGATCCCGCATTGTGTCCTATCCTGCCCAGATGACCCCGACTACCCAAATGCAGATGTGGGGGAAAGAAATATTTGTTAAAATCCCGGATTCAAACGAATTCTTAAATGGAGAAAAAGTCTATGTATACCTGGATGCCAAGTAGGTACCTGATCGCATGCGTCATCCTTACCATGATGACCGGGCAGGTATTCAGTCAGTTTAATATGGGAGAATTCCTGGCCCGTTCTTCCAGCGACCTGGAAATACAGATTATCCGGGCGCAACAGGAATATATGCAGGATGCCAATTTCAAGTCCCCCTTTCTTCGTGAAGTGGAACTCCGTGTACGGGCACGGGACATGCAATCCGGCGTGAATGATTATAGATTCCGCGTAGCTCCGCTGAATCCCTATGAACGCCGGGCAAACAAGGACCATGCGGCCCTTATGGCCACTCAAATGGAAACGGAAAGCCTTGTCGCCTTTTCGAATGTCCTGAACCGTCGGTATAAACTCCTGATCAGTTATTATTATCTCAGCGAATTGCAGAAGATTGAAATACAGGAGACAACAAGATACACCCAGCTCATGCGGGCCAACAGCCGCCGGCAGCAGGCTGGCGAAGAGTTAATTGAACTTGACCGTCGCCTGCTCATTAACGAACTCCAACGAGAGGATATAGAGGCCGATTTAAACCAGCTTAATTATCTGATCGGCCAGGATTATTCCTTCGAAGGCACGATCGACTTCAGTAATTTTGAACTGGTCACAGTGGGCCGTATTGAGAATGACCTTGCCGGCACACCGGATGTAAACGGACAGAATATTTTTGTGCTGAATGAAGAAAATAAGGCCCGGCTCTCTGAATCGGACTGGGAAATTAACCGGCAGGAAAGCTTCAGCAATATTGGCTACCTGCAGGCAGAATATCGCTCCTATCGCGGAGAAACATTTAATGAGAATTTCGGGATTCAACTTGCCTTTCAACTACCCATTGTCAACCCAGACCGGCCTGACCTGGCCCGACGAAAACTTGATGTGATGGAAGACCAGTATGAGGTCAAGGAGGTAGCGCGTGAGGTTGATATGAAGCTGTTTAACTACGAAAATGACTTGAATACGCTTATTGCGCAGTATTATCGGATTGATGAAAAACTCAAGACATTTGATCAATTGAAGGCAGCCGGGTACGGCAATGTGGGCGCTTTGCTGGAACTGGAGAATTACAAACACGATGAGAGTATTCTCATGCTGTACATTGACTGGCTTCAATACAAGGGGCTGTTGACAATGGATCCCTTTGTAAATTATCTCTCTGAAAACAGGGAATTGCTGCCCAACCAGTAGGCACTAATCATTTGACAAGCCTGGTACTTTGGATTTTCCCGGACGTATGGGTGAAGGTCAGGATATAGACGCCTTGTCGAATATTTCCAATGGCCAGATCAACTTCATCCTGCTGTAATTCATTATTGAACTCGCGTATAAGTCGCCCATTGATATCCCGTAGTTCAATACGCTGCACATCCTGTGTCCCAACCACCTTGATCCACTCTTTTGCCGGATTCGGATAGACAACAACCCCATCCAGGTCTTCAGGTTCAACCGTAGTGATATTCAGCAATGCCGGAAAATTATTATCCAGCCAATTCATACGCTGGGCAATCCAATCCTTCATATAATTTATTTCATCCTGGTAGGTCTGCCCGACAAAATTGTTTGGCCATACATATTCTCCCAATGAATTCCAGCGTGCGTAGTTACGCTGAACAGGGTCCTCTAGCGCAAGCGCTACAGAATCGATGTAGGCATGGATACGCTCGGTCGCATAGGGACCAGCCCGTAATTCCGTCCATCGTTCGTTCATGGCCTGAACAAAGCCGGGGTCGCGCATAAATCGTTCCCACCAGAACGGGATCAGCCAGAAATCTCCTTCACACACCTGGTTGAAATCCCAG
>CAYGOW010000258.1:4409-5742 GCA_964351425.1 uncultured Roseivirgaceae bacterium | reverse complement strand
TTCCTTTGAGTCTAAATCAACGTATTCCACTCCATCTTTTTCCTCATTCGAAAGACGTTTCTTCCGATCCAGTTCCTTTCTCCAAAGATTCTGACATATGCTGTAAATATATGTACTGATCTTTGAGGTGAGCACCAGGTTCCCGCTTACTGCTTTCTGCCAGAATACCACCAGGGCGTCCTGATAAATATCCTTGGCTTCCTGTTCGGTCCCACTATTGGAGATAACCAGTTTGGTCATCATTCGATAGTACTTCTTATACAGGTCTTCCAGTGCCTTTTCATCGCCCTGGCAAACGCGTTCGAAAATTTCCTTATCGCTCATGCCTGGGGTTTTGTTTTTTATACAACAACTTCATGCGAGGTAACCTAATGAACATAGTATATTTTGTGTATAACTGACAAATTGCAAAAACAACGGTTAATCTGCCAGAATTTTCGTTTATTCTATTTTATCCCATGTTTGCGTCCGGTAAAAAACCCCCCAGTATCCACGTACTTTAAGGTTGTCTCCTTCACGCCATATTTTGCACCGGTATATCTTTCCTTCATCGGGCTTTAATACCGTGCCACCGGTATAGGCAGAACCGTCTTTTTCCATTCCCCGAATGATCTCCATTCCAATAATTTTTTTTTCGTATCGGTCATCGTCTTCCGGGCACAGGTCACAAACCGGATCCTCCGGCTGGCCTGGTGAAGGATACAAGCTTATAATTTCTCCGTGTATCTTTCCTTTTTTTTCAAAGATACGTACAACGGATTTTGCTTCTCCTGTTTCATCGTCGATCGTTTTCCACAGGCCCGTGATGTTATTCTGGGCGTGGACTGATTGCCAAAAAAATAGACAGCATGAAATAAAAATGTACTGGCGCATGCTCATGAAATTATGTTAAAGATATTCCATTTCTTTTAAACAAAAAACCCCGATAAAGTATCGGGGTTTATTTTAATGGTATAAACAGATTAATTCTCCGATTGTTCGGCAACAATTACCTGTTCGATTTGCTGTTTTTGTGTTTCCAGCGCCTCAGCATCACTCACTTCGTTGTGTTTGACGGAAATGTGCGGTGCAATGATCAGCGCGACAATGGAGGTAAGCTTGATCAGAATGTTCATGGATGGCCCGGAGGTATCTTTGAACGGATCTCCCACTGTATCTCCTGTCACAGAAGCTTTATGCGCTTCGGATCCTTTGTATTCCATTTTACCGTTGATCTCGACGCCTTTTTCAAAGGATTTTTTGGCATTGTCCCAGGCGCCACCGGCGTTGTTTTGGAACATACCCATCAAAACGCCGGATACGGTAATTCCCGCAAGGGTTCCACCCAGCACTT
>CAYGOW010000258.1:0-4399 GCA_964351425.1 uncultured Roseivirgaceae bacterium | reverse complement strand
TGAGAGGGACAGTAAGGGCAATAGCCCCGGGAAGGACCATTTCCCGTATGGATGCTTTCGTGGAGATTTCCACGCACTTATCGTATTCAGGCGTTGTTGTGCCTTCCATGATCCCTGGCAATTCTTTGAACTGTCGTCTTACTTCCTGTACCATGGCCATGGCAGCACGTCCGACTGCAGCAATAGCCAGTGAGGAGAAGATAAACGGGATCATCCCGCCTACGAATAAACCAGCCAATACTTTGGCTTTGTAAATGTCAATTGAATCAATGCCTGCAATTCCTACAAACGCGGCAAAAAGCGCAAGTGCCGTTAAAGCGGCAGAGGCAATAGCAAAGCCTTTCCCTGTAGCTGCTGTGGTATTTCCTACCGCATCCAGGATATCGGTACGACCACGTACTTCTTCAGGAAGACCACTCATTTCTGCGATTCCACCGGCGTTATCAGCGATAGGACCAAAGGCGTCAATGGCAAGCTGCATGGCAGTCGTTGCCATCATTCCGGCAGCTGCAATAGCCACACCGTATAGACCGGCAAGTTCGTATGAACCATAAATTCCTGCCGCCAGTACGATAATCGGCAATACTGTTGACTCCATGCCCACGGCCAATCCGCCGATAATATTCGTCGCATGACCTGTGGACGATTGCTTAACAATTGACATCACCGGCCTTCTGCCCATGGCAGTATAGTATTCTGTAATAATACTCATCAGGGCACCTACAACAAGACCCAGGAGAATAGCCCAGAACACATCCAGTGAGGTGAACGAGAAGTCACGGATTGTCATATTCTCCGCTAATAAATAATCTACCAGGAAATAGGAGGCAATACCGGTCAGGACGATGGAGCCCCAGTTGCCCAGGTTCAACGCTTTTTGAACATTGCCATTTTCGCCACCGATGCGAACAAAGGATGCGCCTATAATAGAAAATATGATTCCCATTCCTGCAATAAGCATCGGCAACAGGATTGGAGCCATGCCGCCAAAGTTATCATTGGAATCAATTTCTTGTCCGAGTACCATCGTGGCAAGGATGGTAGCCACATAGGATCCGAATAAATCGGCGCCCATTCCAGCCACGTCTCCTACGTTGTCTCCCACATTGTCAGCAATGGTTGCCGGGTTACGCGGATCATCTTCCGGGATACCTGCTTCCACTTTACCAACGAGGTCAGCACCTACGTCTGCAGCTTTGGTGTAAATACCACCGCCGACACGGGCGAACAAAGCAATAGATTCTGCACCCAGTGAAAAACCGGCCAGTACTTCAATGGCTGTTTTCATTTCGATGCCAGTAGCAGCCACACCTTCCGGGACAAAGATCTGAACGAAGATCAGGAAGAGAGAGCCTAATCCGAAAACCGCGAGTCCGGCTACGCCAAGCCCCATTACGGTGCCTCCGGTGAAAGATACTTTTAATGCTTTGGCAAGACTGGTACGTGCAGCCTGAGTTGTGCGTACATTAGCCTTTGTGGCAATATTCATCCCAACCCATCCGGCGAAGGCCGAAAATACCGCACCTATAACGAAGGCAAGGGCGATAAGGGGATCCGAATCCTCCACCAGGGTTCCAGAATAAGCCAGTAGTAAGCCGGCAATTACGACAAAATAACTCAGGACTTTCCATTCCGCTTTAAGGAAAGCCATTGCGCCCCGCGCGATGTGACCGGCGAGTTCGACCATGTTTTTATCCCCGGCATCCTGCTTTGATACCCAGATGGACTTGAAGATCATCACGACGATCCCTACAAGTCCGAGTACGGGGATTACATAGGCAATAGTATTCATATTTGTTTATTTAGGTTAATATAAGTGTCTCCGAAAGGCCTCGTTTTAAAAAACTTGCGCAAATATATGAGAACCGTATTTATTATAAAATTAATTGGATTTTAAAGACCAAACATCTGCTTGAGCCCGCTCCATAAACGGGCTTTATTTTGTTTGTCTGACATAATTAAATTCAGCGCATCCGCATGGAGAATCACCTTTCCGGCAAAATCGTGGGGTATGTAGGTGTCTGTATCGGAGGGAAGCAGCGAGTCGCAGCCAAAGAGTAATATTTTTTTGGAAGGGACATTTTCCCATGACGAAGTATTCTCCGGTAAGTACATTAACGCAATATCATCGAAGGATAAGCCGACAGCTGATAATACTTTTGAAAGAAAGAGTTCCTGGTCATCGGTCAGCCGGGCGGGGCCGGCATATAATACGAGGACCTCCTGTTTATTGGCTCCTTTGTATGTCGCTTCAGCCGGCGTGTCATCCCGGGATGGGGTTTCTCTTCCGGAGGGCTCCGGTTCCATTTGCACTTCTGATGATTTGGATGCCTTCGCTTCCGAAGCGGAATGTTCTTCGGGTATCAGGTAAATGCCTTCCGGAAACAATTCGTGTAAAATACTTCCGTCACTCATTTACCCGTATTTAAATAATGAGAAGGATCAAAGATGGACTTGAGTTCATTCGCCTCTTCCGGCTTCATTCTTCCGGCAAGCACCAGGCGTAACTGCCGTCGCCGAAGCGCCCCTTCAAATAATCGTTCTTCCTCCGTTGTTTCCGGTTCGACTTGCGGAACGTCTATCGGACGTCCTGTCTGATCGACGGCGACAAAGGTAAAAAAGGCACTGTTGCTGGCAAATTTACGTCCGCTGGGAATGTCTTCGGCTTCCACCTGAATATGCACTTCCATGGAGGAATTAAATGCACGCGTCACCTTAGCCTTTAATTGCACTACATTGCCCAGCTGAATAGGTTTGGAGAAAGAAACATTGTCCACCGAAGCAGTAACCACAATGCGATTGGAGTGCTTCTGAGCTGCGATAGCCGAAACAATATCCATCCAGTGCATCAATCGTCCCCCCATTAAATTATTGAGGGTATTGGTATCATTCGGCAAGACCAGTTCGGTCATGGTTACCAGGGATTCACTGGGAGTTTTTGTTTTACGTGTTGTGCTCATGTGCGTCGTGGCAGATTAATTCGCAAAAATAGCGGAATGTTTATTCTTTAGGTAGGATAATTGGTTATTTCCAGCCTTCTTCTCCTTTGAGCGGCACGAAGCTGAAAAAATCAAAAGTTTCCTTTTTTAATTTTTTATCATCCACCCGGGTAATCCGAATCATTTGCTGAGTGGAGGAATCGCCTACCGGGATGATTAAAATACCCCCAATGGCGAGCTGGCTGACGAGGCTTTTGGGAACGGACGGTGCCCCTGCCGTAACGATAATGCGGTCATACGGAGCATAACGGGGGAGGCCCCTGGATCCATCCCCATGGAAAAAATGCGCTTTGTATCCCATCTTTGGCAGGAATTTGCGCGTACGCTCGTACAGGACCTTATTGTATTCTATGGTGTAAACATCCGCACCCATTTCAAGCAGGATACAAGCCTGATACCCCGAACCGGTGCCCACTTCCAGGACCTTATGACCAGGCTCCACCTCCAATTTTTCCGTTTGAAAGGCTACGGTGTAGGGTTGAGATATCGTCTGCCCTTCTCCAATCGGAAACGCTTTATCCTGATAGGCATGGGCCAAAAGGGCATTGTCAAAAAAGAAATGCCTTGGCACCTTGCCAATGGCTTCCAATACCTTTTTGTTATCAATTCCTTTGCCTTTAAGGGTCTTTACCAGTGCCCTGCGCATGCCGCGGTGCTTGTAACTGTCTTCCATTGGTGTGAAGTTACGGGAGAATTTTTAAAACCGGGAAACCATCGGAGGCAATTTATTTGGATAAATAAATTGGTAAATACTAAATTAATTAGTAAAAACACTTGTATTATTCGGCTGGGAATCCGATATTGGCCCTGGAAACTAACTGAATTAGCAATGAAAGACGGCGGATATAAATTGAAATTATGCAGTAAAAAGCTGCGGTCAGGCAAGTGTCAGATCAAATTTCACGTTACCCCTCCGTCCAGCACCGAGGCCAGTTCCTATTATGGTTACATGCTGGCAGAATCCGGAAGTACATTGCGGGAAGTAGTGCGGCAAATAGAAGAACAGGTGAAGCAATTAGGGCGTAATGACTACTTTTATCAGGATCATTTATTTAATTTGAGCCGCCGTGCGGAACGGCAATCACCCATTTATTTTTTCAAAGAATCATGACACTCATTAGTGATAACATTCGGTTTCTTCGCAAGAAAATTGGTTTAACACAGGAACAATTCGCGGAACGCATTGGTATAAAGCGCTCCCTGGTCGGAGCGTATGAAGAGGGAAGGGCAGACCCCAGGATTACCAACCTGATAAACATGGCCCATGTATTCGGGACGTCTGTGGATATCATGATTTCAAAGGATGTCAGGAAGTTGCCCGAATCTGAATTGATTGTGGGTAAGCACAAACGCGGCAAAGAGGTTCTTGCTATCACGGTCGATGACTCGGGGCGTGAGAA
>CAYGOW010000257.1:0-5744 GCA_964351425.1 uncultured Roseivirgaceae bacterium | reverse complement strand
AAAGCCAACTATAGACAACGATTTATCCTCCAGAGCAAGGCTCTGGGGGATATTTTGTTTTAAGGCCTAACTGAACAATCCGAACAACTCCACATCAATTTTCCGGACAATGGATGCAAAGTCATCTTGTGATTGGACAAAATCCATGTTATTCACATCAATGACCAATAATTTTCCAAGGTCATATTCGCTGATCCAGTCGTTATAATGTTCGTTCAGATTCTTTAAATAATCTATGCGGATGGCATTCTCATAACTTCTCCCTCGCTTTTCAATTTGCTGAATCAGCTTTGGTATATCCGCTTTTAAATAGATGAGCAGGTCAGGAGGTGTCACATGCTGGATCATGGAATTAAACAAAGAAAGATAATTCGAGTAATCCCGGTCATTGATGAATCCGGACCGATAAAGATTTGCGGCAAATATGTAGGCGTCTTCATAGATGGTTCGGTCCTGAATGGTTGATACCAGGCTCTCGCGAATTTTCCTTATCTGACGAAAGCGACTGTTAAGAAAATATACCTGAAGATGAAATGCCCAACGTTCCATGTCTTCGTAAAAATCCTCAAGGTAGGGATTGTCTTCAACTGATTCCAGCTCTGATTTCCAGCGGTAGTGACGGGCCAGCATGGATGCCAGGGTGGTTTTTCCTGAACCTATATTTCCACAAATCGCAATATGCATGAATCGGAAAATTTACTATTCTCCGGGCAAAACTACATTTTATGACTGCATAAAAAAAAGGCCGTACGAAGTAACAGCCCCTTTCCCTAAAAATTAACCTTATGAAGTTTTTACTGCGTCAAAGATACGGGTTGGACAGACCGGTTTATGTACCGATTCATTTAAGGATTTATTACCATCTCGGCGTCACACGTAATGACAGGGTAATATTCCGGCCCGGAGCACTGATCCCGCTGGAATAAGGTCTGTAGTGATGATCGAGAATATTCTCAACGCCAAGTTGAAATAGAAAGGCTGGTGTAATTTGCCAACTGCCCCGTACCCCAATCGTATACCAACCGGGACTTCCATCTTTCGTGGGATCGGTTTTGTGCCGGGCATATAAATAGGGTTTGCTGTCGATTTCACTGGCTGGGATATCGGTGCGAAATCTGTTTCCATTAAAATCCAGAAAGGCTTCAAAGTGGAAGGCTTGAATAAGCCAGGTAGCCCGCAACGATCCAAATAAAGGAGTGGTATGACGCATTGGTTCGTCCGTTTCCAGTTCTTCGCCGGTTGTATAGTTTAAGGAGCTGCTGAGACCGAAATGGCTGGAAAGGCGATAGGATCCTCTAAAGCTAATTCCATAAATCCTGGCTCTGGAAGCATTTACCTGGGAGAATAAATTGTAAAAATCCCCATTATAGGCAATGGAGTCAACTCCATTTATAGTGGCTCGCCCCCGGACAATAGCATCCGTCAGGTGTGTATAGAAAGCGGTTGTTTCCAGCAGCAGTCCCTTCTTTTCAAAGCGCCACGAAATTTCGGCATTATAGGTTTTTTCAGGGGATAATTGGTTGTTCGGAATGACCAGGTCATTGCCGTCCAATTCAAATACTTTACCTACATCATCAACATTTGGTGCCCTGAATCCGGTGGAAAGCAAGCTGCTGATTTGATGATCCGGGGTTATCTTCCAGGTAAATCCCGCGTTTCCACTTACCGCACCGTTGGAAAGTGAGACGTCCCTGCTGCCAAGAGCGGCGGCATCGCTGTCACTCGTTGTGGCGTTCAGCCATACGTGCGTATAGCGCAGTCCTCCCGTATAGGTTATTTGATCATTTTGAGAATGAGTAACACTCAAATAGGCAGCGGCATTAGTGAAGGTACTTCCTTCATCCGGATACCGTGGAGTGACTGGAGTGGTGGATTCGTCGGTGATATTTTTCCGGAATGCGTCTGATTCCACCCAGTTAACATTTGTTTCAACACCATAATACAGATCAGTATTCTTCCAAAGCGACTTCTCTGCATCAATTGAAACGCCGAGAATATCAAGGGATTCTATCTGAGCTCGTAATGAAGTGGATGAAAATTTCCGGTCAAAGCGACTTTCTTCATACCGTTGGTAAGATGGAAGTATCCGAAGCCGGTCATATAAGGACGATGGTTGACGCAAGATCGCCCGTACAGAATGCATCGTCCATTTTTGCGGACCGTAATACCATTCGGCATTTACCGGGATATTGGTGTCATCCACTTCAATAAGCCGGTCAAAGCGAGGAATATTTCCCGTTTGATTGTGATAAAAACTATACTGAAGATCGAGGCCGTTTGACGGACGATAACGGATCTTCTGGAGGATACTTAAGGCATGATATCCGGTTGGAGTTTGAATGTTCGGTTCATCCGCTAGAATAATATCATTCCCGGACTGATCCTGCCCGACCACGAAAGGATAGAGGCCCCAATCCGGATAGTCATCGTCCCTTGTCTTTCCTGTCTTCAGGTCATCGTAGTCATTAAATGATACGGATGTAAAGGAAGAGAATTTCTTTCCTTCGGCAATTAAGGAGCCATGAATTGTTTTTTCATTAGCAGCTGATCCATAACGAGTTAATATACTAGGCTGAAGTAATACTTTATTGGTTGAACTGAATCCGGGCTCGATGGTATGAAAGTCCATCACACCTCCGAGCGCATCACTTCCATAGATCACAGAACCTGATCCCATTAATACTTCTACGCCTTCCAGCGCCAGTGGATCAATACTGATGACATTCTGAAGGTTGCCACTTCTGAAGATGGCATTGTTCATCCGAACACCATCAAATACCAGCAAAACAGAATTAGCCGCGAAGCCGCGCAGGGATGGGCTGCCTCCGCCAAGCTGGCTTTTTTGAACATATACTTCGCCAGATTGAGCCAATACATCCGCTGATGTTGGGGAATTTCTGAATTGAATATCACTCGCTTCAATGGCTACAATATTTTGAGGAACATCCGAGACTTCCTGCTCCCATTTATTGGCCGAGATCACCACTTGCTCCGTATGTATGACCAATTCAGTCAAATAGACGGTTGAAGGAATTGCGGATTTTCTATAAGATTGAATCACAAAAGACGGATGGCGGAAGAAAATTTTCTGATCAGGCCTGAATGGGCTCAGATCAGCTATTCCGCGAATGTCTGTCAGCACAATACTTTCTCCTAATGAATCATAAATGACCACCTGTGGGATAGGTGTCCCTGATCGTTCGTTCATCACCGTTATCGACTGCGCCTGCATGCTTCCTGCGGTAAGGAGGCACATGATCCAAAGGATATTTTTCATTTCTGCCAGCAATTTTACGCAATTGACCAGGGAGAACCAACAAGGCTTATATCAGTGGCATTGACGTTTCCGTATGGATGTGTCAAACAAATGATGTTATTTTGTCCAATGGCCGTGCTAAAATCATCCTACAAACCACCTTTTTATTTCAGAAATGGTCACGTCTCTACGCTGTACCCTGCACTTTTTCGTAAAGTAGAAGGAATAAGCTACGACCGGGAACGACTTACGCTTTCAGATAATGATTTTGTGGATTTGGATTGGAGCAGAACAGGGTCCGGGAAGTTAATAATTCTTTCACATGGTCTGGAAGGAAGTTCAGGGCGTGGCTATATGTTGGGGATGGCCAAGTACATGAATGCTCAGAATTGGGATGTGCTTGCCTGGAATTGTCGTAGTTGTAGTGGCGAAATGAATAGGTTGCCGCGGTTTTATCACCATGCCGACATACATGATTTGGGTGCTGTCATCACACATGCGTTATCTGAAAACAGGTACGACGAAGTCCTGCTTTCCGGATTTAGTATGGGCGGGAGCATGACGTTGAATTACTTAGGGACACATGGAGAAGACGTCGATTCAAGAATTGTTGGAGCAGCGGTTTATTCTGTTCCGGTAAAAATGAGAAGCAGTGTGGACGCGTTGGGCAGGAGAGAAAACAAAGTCTACCGAACACGCTTCCTGCGGAAACTGGAGCGGAAAATCAAGTTAAAAGAAGCCCTTTTTCCCGAAGTAATATCAGCGGAAAATTGGGATGAGATTGCCCATTTTCCGGATTTTGACAACAGGTATACGGCACCATTACACGGATTTAAAGATGCGGATGATTTCTACGAAAAGGCTAGCGCCATTTACCGACTTGAAGGAATTCGTCGTCCCACCTTATTGGTAAATGCCCTCAATGACCCATTCCTTGGCCCGGAATGTTATCCCGCAGATCTTTGCAATTCCCTTGATTATGTCTATTACGAGGCACCATCCTATGGGGGACATGTTGGATTTCCGCTCAAAGGAGGTCTGAGCTATATGGAAGTACGTACCAATCAATTCTATAATGAAGTTATACAGCAGGGAACCCACTAGCACATTCATTATTTTATCGGTACTGATTCTTACCATATCATGCTCCGGGGAGAGCGAATCCGGGAGTAAGGAAAATGAAACGGACATTTACTCTGGTTTAGTTGGAGAATGGTCCAATATCGATATGCACCTTGTGCTGCACAATGATGAGGATTCTATCGTCGACCTGACCCTCGACAACTGGGTAGACGTGCTTGGGATACGGCCCATCCTCACTGAATTTCGGGCGGATAGTACTTATGTCTCACAATATTTTGACCCGGAAGGTCAATTATTGACAAGTTCGACCGGCTCCTGGTATGTAATAGCGGATAGTTTATATATGCTGGAAAGAGAAGTGCCTGCTCGTTACTTCGTTGCCCTGAGGGGAGATACGGTTTTATTCAGGAGTTATCTTGACTGGGACCAGGACGGGAGTGAGGATGATCTCTACGAAGGCAGGCAAGTACGTCAATAACCTCTGGCGGTATCGTCACCACGAGGGTCAGCGCCTCCCTCCAGTTTGCCGTTGAGCAGTACTTTGATGGCGTCGACACGGCCAATGGAAGACCGGGTTCGTATACTATGTCCCATTGATTCCAGCGAGTCAAGTGTCTGTGGAGAAAGAGCACCTGTTTCCATAAAGATCGTATCGGGTTTCCATTGATGATGAATGCGCGGAAAGTCGACGGCTTGCTGCATGGACATGTCGTAATCTATGACATTGACGATTGTTTGAAATACTGAGGTGATGATCGTCGCACCGCCGGGTGTTCCGACCACCATAAACAGTTGGCCATTTCGTTCGACAATGGTTGGTGTCATGGAGCTGAGCATCCTTTTTAGCGGGGCAATGGCATTTGCCTCACCGCCCAATAATCCAAACATATTTGGAACTCCTGGCTTTACACTAAAATCGTCCATTTCATTGTTAAGAAAGAATCCGGCTTTACCGACCACTACACGTGATCCATAACTTCCGTTAAGGGTCGTGGTAACGGCTACAGCGTTGCCATGTTTATCCACCACTGAAAAGTGTGTGGTCTGTTCACTTTCCGGATAGGGTATTCCTGCCTGAATGGAATCACTGGAAGTGGCATTATCCGGAGAATAATCCATCATGCGCAACGCGAGGTAGGAAGAATCAATAAGTGTCTCCTGTGGGACCAGGTAAAAGTCAGGATCTCCGAGGTGCTTTGCCCTGTCTGCATACACCCTTCTTTCCGCCTCGGTTAGCAGGTGGATCGTCTTAGCGCTCAGCCGGCCGTAGCTCTGAACAGGGAATGGTTCGATCATCTGAAGGAGTTGACTCAGCGCAATTCCCCCGCTTGATGGCGGAGCCATGGATATGATTTTATATCCCCGGTAGGCTGAAACAACCGGGTCTCGCCAAACTGACCGATAG
>CAYGOW010000256.1:0-5745 GCA_964351425.1 uncultured Roseivirgaceae bacterium | reverse complement strand
TTATATATGGCCCGTACTTTTACGATGAGTTGCCTCCAGAATTCTGGACGGGCCCTGACAGCCAAGCGATATTCCGTTCCGATACACAGCATGTCTACCTTTGATTCCTGAGCGATGCGCGCGTATGTCAGAATGTACTCCTCATATTCATTCTGCCACTGTGTCCAGTCCTCTTCATTTTGCAGGGAAAACTCACCAGGCCATCCATCCCCGCGAACCCAAACATGTGGTTTGATCATTACACGTAAGCTATGTGTTTTGGCTTGTTGAATTGCCTGGAAGACACCATTGGTGCGTTCGCCCCACCACTGACGTTCATGGTCAAAGGTAACAGATGGCTGGTCAGGCCGGGAAAAGGCAAAGGGAATGACTGCAACCCAATCGATACCGTATTGCTCCAGTGTGTTCAGACTGGCATAGTCAGTGGAATCCCTGGGAGCAACCAGTGACACTCCATTGATGCGCTCATGTACCGGAACCGGTGTATGCCGGCTCAGCCCGATAATAGCACAGATCCCCATGAATAGCATGATCACGATCCTGTCCATGCTATCAAATTAGTTATTTTTCCGGAGTTCCTGATTTCCGGTCCGGAAAAAAATACAGGACGAGAATTGGAAGCAGGGTCAGGTCAATGATTAATGCGAAAATAAGTGTCAGGCTAATCAGTAGCCCGGTATAGAACGTACCGCCAAAGCTGGAAAGCAGCAAGGTTAGAAATCCGCCGGACAAGATGATACTGGTAACGACGATAGCCTTCCCAGTAGAAAGATACGTGCGTTTGAGGGCATAGATTACCGGGGATCCCTTTAGTAATTCTATTTTTAGTTTGCTGATGAAATGGATGGTATCGTCTACAGCAATCCCGAAGGCAATGGTAAAAACAATGGAGGTAGATAGCTTGAGCGTTATCCCTGTAAAACCCATGATAGCCGCGACTATGAGTAACGGGATGACATTAGGGATCAGCGTAATTAATACCATTCTGAACGAGCGAAATAACAATCCGGCAATAAGTGCCACCACGCCAAATGCGATGGCGAGTCCCAAAAACATATTTCTGGCCAGGTATTCATTGTTTTTGTCGATCAGGTTTGAGGTGCCGGTGACTGTAAAATCAACCAGGTCTTCATTGATATTTTCCCGCAGAAATTGCCGAAGGCTATCTGTTCTTTCCAGTGAAATGGCGCTGCCAATATCTTCTACGCGACCGGTCAGTCGTCCTGTTTGTCCATCACCGCTTATAAAATCTTCTGCACCCTTGCCGCGGAGAATGCGCGGAAGGTACCGTTCCACAGACTTCCACTCAGCCGGATTTTGCGGTAATCGGAATGCTTCACTAGCTCCGCCACTAGCGGCCTGGTGGAGCGTTGCTACCAGGGTAACCGGACTGGCAATATTTCCTACCTCATAGGTATTCTCCAGGTAAGTTGTCACTTTCTGCATTTCCTGTAACACGTCATGATCAAACAAACTGGTGCCTTCAGGTACGTGGGCAGTCATTTCAAAAGGCCGGGATCCCCCGAAGTGCTGATCAAAAAACGTGAAATCTTCCTTAAGCGGATGATTCTGAGGTAAATCCTCGATCAGGTAGGTATTGATGTAAATATCACGAATCCCAATGATGGATATGACAACGATAACCCCGCACAGGACCATGACAGGCCGTGCTTTTCTCAGTACAAACACAAATCCACGGCTCAAGAACCCGAACCAGCTGGACCGGTGATAAAGCTTTTGTGAAATAGCGGGCGGTTTCATCAGGGAGAGGCTGGCTGGAATTAGCGAAAACGCAACAATGAAGGCGACAAATACACCGATGCCCGTGTATATTCCAAACTCCCGAATCGGGCGAATACTGGCGGTTAGTAAGGTAAAGAAGCCAACGGCGGTTGTGAGGGAGGTCAGAAAAGTGGCCATGCCTACTTCACGGAAGGTGATCCGAATTGCCTGTAATTTGGGTTTCCCCAGGCGCAGCTGTTCGATGTACTTGGTCATGATATGAACAACATCCGACATACCAACAACAAACATGATGGTCGGGAGAAGCACCATAAGAATGTCCAGGGCTTTTTCTGCCAGGGACATTATCCCAAGGATCCAGACAGCACCAATAAAGACAACCAGCAGCGGCAAAAGGATAAGAACCAGGGATCGATAAGCGGTTGCGAGAAATAATATAATCAAAAAGAGAGAGGCCCCAAGAAAAATGACCAGTTCCCGTTGCATCGTCGAAACAAAAACCCGTTGTGCATGGATTTTTCCGGCGATATGATACGTTGAACCGGTAACGTCCGAAAGACTGGCTTCTAAAAAGTCAAGAAAGGCATGTGCTTCAGCCTCTGACGTCAGCGGTTTATGTCGGAGCAAAAGCGCCGTGGATGATCCGTCCTCACTAATAAAGTTTCCCTTTATAAGTGGTGAGCCCATGACGTATAAGCTATCCTGCGTCATTCTGCCTGGCTCTCCAGGATGTACAACCGGTATTGTCAGAAGCCCCGTCGGGGAAATAATAGGTCTCTCAAAGTTTGTTAACGACTGTACGGCAGTGACCGATTCATGAGTGCCGAGTTTATTCGTTATGGAATCAAGCTCTATAAGAAAATCCGAATGAAAAATTCCATTGGCAGGGGTGAGACTGACAAGCAGGTAATTGTTGTCTTCCCCGAATTCTTGTTTGAATTCCTGGTAATAAGCTAACTCAGGATCATCCAGGGGGAAGAAATCTTCGAAGACATAATTAAACCGTAAATCTGGCAGTTGAAATGCGAAATAAACAGTTATTAATCCCAGCAGTACGATTATCCAAATGGACTTGGATCGGGTCATGGCGTGAATTTAAGAATATAACAGCAAAGGCCAGTCAAGGTTTGGTTTTGAAAGGAGAAGATTTACAGCAATTTTTTTGGGTCGAGGGTTGCTCATCAAAGGGTGGATTCGCTAACTTAGAAAGTAAAACTTAGTGATATGAATCAGTACTTGGAATTGATGCAGGATATCCTGGACAATGGCGCCAGAAAGGAAGACAGAACGGGAACGGGAACACTATCGGTGTTTGGAAGGCAAATGAGGTTTGACCTTCAGAAAGGATTTCCCTTGCTAACCACCAAGAAGCTTCATACAAGATCCATAATACATGAATTATTGTGGTTCCTGAGTGGTGATACCAATGTGCGTTACCTACAGGAAAATAAAGTGACCATATGGGATGAATGGGCCGATGAGAATGGTGATTTAGGGCCAGTCTACGGCCATCAATGGAGGCATTGGCCAGTCCCGGGTGGTGGAGAAGTAGACCAGATAGCTAAACTGATTGACCAGATTAGGAATAAACCTCATTCACGTCGCCACATTGTAAGTGCCTGGAATCCCGGCGAAGTCGATAAGATGGCCTTACCGCCCTGTCATGCCTTGTTTCAGTTTTATGTGGCAGACGGAAAAATATCTTGTCAACTCTATCAGAGAAGCGCAGATTACTTCCTCGGCGTACCGTTTAATATAGCCTCCTATGCGTTGTTACTGCATATGGTAGCTCAGCAAACGGATCTATTGCCAGGAGAATTTGTCTGGACGGGAGGGGATGTTCATCTCTATCTGAACCACCTGGAGCAGGCAAAGACCCAATTGGAACGTACGCCGCGCAGTTTACCCAAACTGAATATTCTGCGAAAACCGGATAGCATATTTGACTATCGCTATGAAGACTTTGAAATATTGGAATACGATCCGTATCCTAGCATCAAAGCCCCCATAGCCGTATAATTCTATTTATTGCTAAAGGCCGTTGCGGAACGTCCCTGATCAGGATTCGTGAATTACGATCTTTTCAATCTGGTCACCTTGCCGTATTTCATCAATGATGTCCAGGCCTTCTGTGACGCGGCCGAAACAGGTGTGTTTTCTGTCCAGGTGGGCTGTATTATTCCGGCTGTGGCATATAAAGAACTGACTTCCGCCGGTGTTTGGTCCACGGTGCGCCATCGACAAAACTCCCCGGTCATGGTATTGATTTTCTCCGTCTAACTCACAGTCAATGCTGTACCCGGGTCCGCCAGCGCCTGTACCGTCAGGGCATCCACCTTGGATAACAAAATCAGGAATTACACGATGAAAGGTGAGCCCATCATAAAAGCCTTCTTTGGAGAGCTTCACAAAATTTGCAACGGTATTCGGAGCATCGTCATCATAGAAGGTAACGTGCATGGTGCCTTTTTTCGTAATGATATCTGCGGTGGTCATATTTTTTTTTAAGGCAAAAATAGTCGAAAAGAAGGTATCTGTCAGGCAATCGGACTTAAAATTTAAGGGTTAGCTGGACGGGCTGACTTTTCTCTTCTTCAAGATCCAGGTTAGAAATAGAAACCCCCAGCAATCGAATGCCTTTTTCTTCGGGAGTAATTTCCGCGGCAATTTCTTCAATCAGGGCATTCATCTGATCCGCTGAATCGATCCAGTCTGGGACTGTTTTGCTTCGTGAGATCAATTGAAAATCAAAATACTTGAACTTTAGTGTAATCGTCCGCCCTTTTGTATGGGCTGATTTCATGCGTTTCAATACTTCCTTCGCTATTTTCTTCAGTGAACCAATCATATCTTCATGTCTTGTGATATCATGATTGAAGGTATTTTCTGCTCCGATCGATTTACGGATTCTTTCCGGGTTAACAGGCCGTTCGTCTATTCCCCGGCAAATCTGGTAGTAAAAGTGACCCGATTTGCCAAACCGGGTGACCAGGTCATTTTCTGAATAGTCCCTTAGGTCTTCACCGAAAATGATCCCCATCTTCTTCATTTTTTCTGCTGTTACCTTGCCAATCCCATAAAATCGCTCGATCGGCATCCTGGAGATATAGGTGATCACTTTGTCGGGAGGAATGAGGAATATTCCGTTTGGCTTATTTACGTCACTGGCTGTTTTGGCCAGGAACTTGTTTACGGAGATTCCCGCGGACGCGGTAAGTTCGGTTTGAGAATGAATACGTGAGGTCAGCTCCCGGGCCAACAGGGTAGCGGAAGGTAATCCCTTTTTATTATGCGTGACATCCAGGTATGCCTCATCCAGGCTCAGAGGTTCGACCAGATCCGTGTATTCCAAAAACAGCTGCCTGATTTGCTGGGATACTTGTTTGTAGGCCTCAAATCGTGGCTTAACGAAAATTAAATCCGGACATTTACTGGCTGCGATTTTGGAAGGCATAGCAGAATGAACACCATATTTTCTGGCTTCATAACTGGCTGCAGCAACCACCCCTCGTTCGCGACTGCCTCCCACGGCAACAGGTTTTCCTTTGAGGTCCGGATTGTCGCGTTGCTCAACCGATGCAAAAAATGCATCCATATCAATATGAATGATCTTACGATGGGTCATTTTATAAAATAAACGATATTTGCACGGAATCGTTAATTAGGTAACTGAAGTTATGAAACGTTCAAAAGTAATCTTTTTGGTGCTGGCAGGTATATTCTTTATCCTGATGATATGGGTGGGATATGATATTTCTTCACGCACCACCTTTCCGGGATCAAAGCCACAATTGCAGGAAAGGTTGCGCGGTGAGGATGCAAAAGACAATTCACAGACTTCTGATTCCCTGGAGAATTCGACATCTGACCCGAAATAAGACGCTTTATCCGATAGAATTGCAGTCTGTAGATATTGTATTGGTAAAAAATACTTGATTTTTTACCTTAGTTTCAATTAAAGCCAACTATAGACAACGATTTATCCTCCAGAGCAAGGCTCTG
>CAYGOW010000255.1:1901-5769 GCA_964351425.1 uncultured Roseivirgaceae bacterium | reverse complement strand
CCCTTCCTGGCGGATCGCTTTATTCAAGGGGTACCCCTCCCGAATTTGTCTTTTCAGCCGGTGTCTGTCTACAGCCTTTTTGAAAATTCGCTTGGAAACTGAAATGAGGACCTGGCTCTGCTCATTCTCACTATCCATCCAAATGACCTTGAATGGGTACAAATAAAAAGAGGAACCCTTTTGGAAGAGTTCCTGAATATCACGTTTCCTGCAGAGACGTTCGTCCTTTCCGAATGAGTACGAGGACTTCATAGTTGCCGGATGGACATCAACACATGCGCTGAACAGGCCACAGGCCTGATCAATTATTTGTGCGTCTTCTCGTCAGAAACACTGAGTTTCTTACGGCCTTTAGCACGACGACGCGCCAATACCGCACGTCCGCTGGCAGAAGCCATACGCGCACGATACCCGTGTTTGTTCTTTCTCTTACGCTGCGATGGTTGAAATGTCCTTTTCATTGCTTCCTTTTATTTTTAGTTGACTGGTCTCGCCAGTCGTTGCTTCTTATTACCTAAATGGGGTGCAAAGATATAGACCTTTTTTATTATTCCCAATAGTTTATTTCTTTTTCCAGCATCTTTCTGCTTGTTACAAATATATGAATGCTTCTTCAAATCTTTTATTTTTGATCTCATGAAGTATCAGCTATCGTTTTCCAATCCATTAACGCATATTATCGAGGTGCGGGCAGAATTTCAGGTCAGTCCGCAGGCTCCCTGCACTTTTCATTTGCCAATATGGCGGCCTGGCCGTTACGAAGCGGCTAATTATGCTAAAAACCTCCGCAACCTGCGGTTCGAAAATTCGCAGGGCCAATCGCTGGAAACAAGCAAACCGCAACCCAGTACATGGCAGGTTTCCGCGGATACATCCGGCACCGTTGTGGCCATTTATGAATATTTTGCCTTTACCATGGACGCCGGGTCAAGCTGGATTGATGACGAGTTAATTTACATCAACTTTGTAAACTGCCTGATTTATGACCCCGCCCAAATGGGTACCGAATGTCTGATAAGCATTGATATTCCGGCTAATTATAAGATTGCCACGTCCCTTGAGCACGTGAATTTCGGAAAATTCCGGGCACAGGATTATTATACCCTGGCCGATTCGCCGTTGATGGCAGCAGAAAATCTCCAGGAGCTGCGGTATTCCGTAGACGACACACATTTTCACATTTGGTCCTGGGGAACGAAATTTTCGGATGATTCAATCATTGAGTCATTCCAGCGTTTTTCAGAGGATCAATTAACTATGATGCGGGGCTTTCCCGAACCTGCCTATCATTTCCTTCTCCTTTTTCTGCCCTATAAGTTCTACCATGGGGTCGAACATGCCGCTTCAACGGTCATTTGCCTCGGGCCCTCGGAGAATCTATCGTCAGACGAAATGATGGACCAATTATTAGGTGTGAGTTCGCACGAATTATTCCATGCGTGGAATATTCTCAAAATCAGGCCCCGCGAATTATACCCCTATTCGTATCATTCCCGTCCCTATTTCCCCACCGGGTTTGTTGCGGAAGGATTCACCACCTATTATGGGGATTTATTTCTTGTACGCTCCGGGGTAAGAAATAAGGAATGGTTCCTGGCAGAATTAGGCCGGTTATTCAAACGCCATTTTGACAATCATGGACGCTTGTCTCTATCTGTTGTCGATTCATCCTATGATTTATGGATTGACGGATATCAGAAAAGTGCCCCGGGGCGAAAAAGCAGTATCTATGTTGAAGGAGCTGTCACAGCCCTTATGCTGGACCTCACGATCCGTCGTAAATCCGGTGGGGCTAACTCACTGGATGATGTAGCCCGCACATTGTTTACCGATTTTGCCTTGCAAAACAAGGGCTACAGTCTTGAGGATATTCGACACCTCACCAGTAAGTATGCCGGTCAGGATCTTTCCGATTTTTTTGCAAACTACGTGCTCGGCACCCGGGACAAATTTGATATTCTCTGTGATCTCCTCACCGATGTTGGTCTCTCACTAGCGATGAAGCCGGCACCCACCGACCTGGAACGTTATCTTGGTATTCGTCTGGGGTCAACCAATAACCGCAATAAAATAATCCAGATCTATCCTGATTCCCCGGGGGAAAAATATTTTAGCCTGGACGATGAAATCAAGCTATTTAATGGAGAAGAATTCACTCCGGATAAATTCGAACTGCCTGAAAAGGGTCTATGGACATTTAGTGTGCAACGGCTGGCTGGAGAAAAAGAGATACAGATTCACCCTGATCGATCAGGTGACTATTTCAAAATCCCGCAAGTGACAGAAATCGGAAAGGCAGACGACGAATCCAAGGCAAGATGTATCCATTGGATTGGGGAGCATTCAAGCTGACAGGATAGTCGCTCAGTCAGCTGCCTTCCTGGAAAACATGCGTATTCCAGAGAACACCCCAGTTTGCCTGGAATTATAAATAAAAACGGTCGTAGCCAAATGACCACGACCGTTTTAACACGTCTCTATAGATGCTTATTCAAAAACCGAATCCTCAATCGGCTGATTCACACTGATTTCTTCAATGGTGAGTGAAGCTTTCATCTGTGGACTCAACGGAATGGATAAGGTATGTGGAAAAAGAATGCCTTCCACTTCTTTGTAATCACTAATTGCGGTTGACATGACTGTCTCTCCCTGAGGACTTTGAACTGAACGTGACTCCTGAACTTTCAATCCTGTTTCAACATCATAATAGTTTACTGTGGTATTTCCGCCGGTATCTGTTACGCCTACCGCGTAGGCATCTTTACCTGCTACTTTCTCCACTCCCTGCAATTCAAGCTTGAACCCATTGTCGGCATACCCCATTTCGCTTACAGGATATGCTTCTGCAGCCAATGCTGCTTTCATGTCATCTGTTAACGGTACAGCATTGCCCATTTGCAACATTGATGCCTCCCCTTGATTAAATAGCTGGCGTGACATGACATTACCGCCTACTTTGGTTTCGATATTAACACGGCCGGGAATTTTCTTCTTCTGAATTACCTGTAACGCTTGCCCCATGACATCCCCTGCGTAGGTCATTGATAAGGTTTCGATGCTCTTTAGTTTGTCGACTCCTCCAATGGCATCCAGGTAAGAAGCAATCACCTGATCAGCAGTTAATCCTTCCGGTAACGCGGCTTTTGACGGATCCACTTCATTTCCATATTCATCAAAATACTTGATGGTCCCGAAACGTTCGAGTTTGTCGGCAATTTCCGAAGCCTTTCCGACGACTACCACATACGCCTTGTCAGGCATGATATACTTATTGGCCATAGCCGTAATATCATCGGCTGAAGTAGCTGCTATATTCTTAAGATAATTCGCATAATAATCTTCCGGGAGATCTTCGGTGGCAATATTGATGGCAAAAGAAGCTTTTGTTTGTGCGCTTTCCAATGACCGGGCAAAGCTTCCACTGAGATAATTCTTCGCCAGTTGTACCTCATCTTCCGTGATGGTATTCTTCCGAATATCTTCTAGTTCGTGCATAAATTCAGCCACTGCACTATCAGTAACTTCATTACGTACACTGGCGGAAGCACTAAAGCTACCGACAAACTTATCATCGCTTAATCGACTGTTGGCTCCATAGGTATAGCCATGTTCTTCCCGCAGATTCATATTCAAACGTGATGAAAATGCACCCCCCAGAATTTGATTCATGACCCGTGATTTAATGACATTGGGATCATTCGGCTGTAATTCAACCGGATAGGTGATATTGACGACCGACTGAACGGCTTGTGGCCGATCAACGATTGCGATAATAACCTCCTCTGGCATGTCAGGCTTTTCATAGGTATGCGCGGGTACCTCCCCTGATTTCCAGTCTCCAAAATATTTCTCCACAAGCGTTTGAGCC
>CAYGOW010000255.1:1545-1891 GCA_964351425.1 uncultured Roseivirgaceae bacterium | reverse complement strand
CTCTTTCTTTTTGATATCCCCGACAACAGCCATGTAGGCAATGTTTGGTTTGAAGTAGGTAGCATAATATGCCTTGACCTGATCCAGGGTGATCGCATTTACCGTCTCTTCCGTGACTTGTTCGCCATACGGATGGCCCTTGCCATAGGTAAGCGCCTGGGCTACATTGCTGGCAATGGAATTTGCATCCTCCTTGCTTTGTGCCAATCCCGACAGGGTTTGCTTCCGAAGCTTCTCAAATTCATCTTCCGGAAATGACGGGTTTTTTACAACATCCGCCATCAGTCCGGCAAGTGTTTCCAAGTGTCGCTTCAATGAAGACCCGAATACGCCGGATGATGAGGTA
>CAYGOW010000255.1:0-1535 GCA_964351425.1 uncultured Roseivirgaceae bacterium | reverse complement strand
ACTCAATGAGGCTCCGATAAAATCAATTTCCTGATCCAGTTCTTCTTTGGAGCGATTGGTCGTTCCATTGCGCATCAGCTGTCCGGCCATGCTCACATAACCAGCCATATCTCCTTCCAAAATCGGATCCCGGTCAATAAACAATGAGATTGCTACCGTGGGCAGCTTGTCATTCTCCACTACATAAACGGTCAGGCCATTGTCCAGCGTAAAGGAATCCGGGTTTTCAATATTTATTTCAGGCGCCGGACCTGGCTCTGGCATTTTTGACCGGTCGACTTGTGCAAATACAGGGGCCGCGATAAAGATCGCCAGCATCATCCCTGTTATATATTTTACTATTTGTACTTTCATGATTCTTTCTTCGTCTTTTGAGTAATTACTTGTTGTCTGACTCAACGGCTGTCTCTTTTGGCTGTTCCTTTGCAGACTCGGGGAGATAATAAAGGACCACCCGGTTCTCTTTGGTGAAATACTTATTGGCCACGCGCTGGATATCCTCCCGGGTGACCTCACGATAGCGCTGAATTTCCGTATTGATCAGGTTGGCATCGCCAAAGTAGACATAATAATTTGCCAGGCTCTCAGCAATACCCGCAACCCGGTTATTCCTTGACACAAAATCATTCTCTATCTGATTCTGCAATTTCTGGTATTCGTATTCCGAGATCAGCTCATCCTTCACGCGTTCATACTCCGCGTCCATGGCTTCTTCAAGCTCTTCTGCCGTAACGCCTGCATTGGCAATAGCAAATGAAAGAGTCACTCCCGGATCTTCCAGGGAGAATGGAAATGCGCCCGCGAACAAAGCTTTTTGCTGTTCGTCTACAAGCGCCTTATTCAAACGAGAACTCTGCCCCTGGCTCAACAGCTGCGCAAGCATGGAAACCGCATAGTAATCTTCGGTGCCCTGGGCCGGGATATGGTATACCTGAATGACCGCAGGGAGTTGTATCTGATCATAGACGACATCCCGAACTTCCTTGGTTTGTTCGGGCTCCACAACTGTCGGACGGGGTATGTCCCGTGTACCACGTGGTATTTCGGAAAAATATTTCTCGACAAGCGCCTTTGTTTCCTTAATATCAATGTCACCTGCTATCGACAATACCGCATTATTCGGCACATAAAATGTCTTGTAAAAATCAATGAATTCCTGATCCTTGGCGGCGTTCAGGTGTTCCATCGAACCAATCGGGGTATACTGATACGGGTGCACTTTATACGCACGCTTCATTGCCTCTTCCAGAATAGATCCGTAAGGCGTATTGTCATAACGCTGTCGTCTCTCCTCTTTCACTACCTCACGCTGGGTTTCTATTCCTATGCTGTCAATCTTGGCGTGCAATAATCTCTCAGATTCCATGTAAAGACCCAGCTCCAGCTGATTGCTTGGGAGAATCTGATAATAATACGTACGGTCCTGCGAGGTATTCGCATTGAGGGCACCACCAGCTGCCTGAATGGTTTTAAAATATTCTCCACGACCAATATTCTCTGACCCTTCAAAGAGTAAATGCTCGAAGAAGTGGGCA
>CAYGOW010000254.1:0-5771 GCA_964351425.1 uncultured Roseivirgaceae bacterium | reverse complement strand
AATTATCAGTGGCTTTTTTATCATCATTGCCGTCATCAAATATGGTGTAACCAAATTCAAGAGGGACTACGTTGACAAGGATTCAGACTTCAAAGTGCCTGATCTGTATTTTGCCGCCTGTATGATTTTAAATGTTCCATTGGCAATTGTCCTGATCTATTGGTGGCTGAGCAGGGGCTATTCGGATTATCCCTGGTTCAATGCCGAGGGCAACTGGAATGTATTTGATGTGTACAGTAATGCCTCTGTTATAACCCAATGGCTTCTGGTCATTGTGGCCGGAATTCTTTTGAATGGGTATCTCTATAAAAAAATCGTGAAAACATGAGTGGATTAGCAATAGTAACCATGGTCCTCATTCTTGGCTTTGTCATGGGAGGGTTTCTGTATTTCCTGTCCATGGCGATTCGTAAAGAGTCGGAGAAGAAAAATGAATAGCGGGATATTCTCGCATACTCCTTATTCCGCACCTGCCTGGTGTGTTTGTAAGGAGTTAACGCCAGTGTGAACGAGCGGTATGTATTGGTGCGATTTCAGACTCAGCGATCACTCAGCTGCTTTTTCACCAATTTCAATCCGTCGGCAAATGAGTGGGGAGCATATCCCAGTTCATTCATCGCCTTATCAATCTTGAAACCAGTTTTCAGCGGTCGCTTAGCCGGTTGAGTAAATTTCTGACTATCCGTTTTGGTAATTAGTGATTTATCAAGTCCAAATGCATCTGCCGTGGCAATGGCCATCTGGTACGGGGTCATCATGTCTTTGCCACTGATGTTATATATGCCTAATGCGCGTTTTTTCGCAATCAGTGTGCAACCTTGCGCCAGATCCTCTGCCAGCGTCGGAGTCCGCCACTGATCGTCTACCACATTGATTTTCTTGTTATCCAGGAGGCTTTGACGAACCCACAGGACAATATTCGACTGAGCAGGGTCAAACCCGACGCCATATACAAGCACGGTTCGAACAATTGTGTAGTCACACTTGCTGGCGGCGAGTAATCGTTCTGACTGGAGTTTCGACTGGCCGTAATAATTGACCGGGTCCGGTTTGGCCTCTTCATCAAGCGGTCCGTCCTCCCCATTAAAGATGAAGTCAGTACTTAAATGAATCAGGTGCACCTGAAAAGTTTCACACGCTTCAATGAGGTGTGAGACCGCTTCAACATTCGTGCGCGCACATTCTTCCTGGTTCTGTTCGCATTGATCCACATGCGTCATTGCGGCCGTGTGGATAATCGTATCCGGTTGGTAATCGCCAATGATGTCAATAACATTCTCACGGTCACAAATATCAAGCAGGGCAAACCGGTATTTATCGCGGTCTGCCATGGGCAGTTTGTTGGCCGACCTGGCCGTAGCGATTACCTGAATATTTTTGTCATTCGAAAGTAGGGTGACCAGTTTCTGGCCTAGAAGGCCATTCGCACCTGTTATCAGAATTTTCATTTTTCCGTTGTTTCCGGGAATGTGTACCCATAATTTTTCTCAATCTTAGATTTTGATACTTCTTCAACAGAAACCGTAAAGGTAATGTCTTCTATCGGTCTGTCTCGACCATCGACAGGTTGCGAGGCAATCTTATCAATGATATCCAGGCCATCAATGACCTGTCCGAATACGGTATACTCATCATCCAGATGAGGTGCTCCTCCCTCGGTGGTATAGACTTCAGCTCTATCGGGACTTATGGTTTTATTCATGTTTTCTCCTGTTTCAGCGGCAAAATAGCTTTTCATTTCGATCAGTTTTTCACCGTAGGCTTGTGGCCCCTCGCTTTGATAAATGCCGATGAGCATTTGTCGTATGGAGTCATTGGTCTCCATAATACGCTGCGCTGCCAACCCCAGTTTTTCCATATCCGTTGTCAGTTGCTCCTCGGTATATTTCATGCCGTCTACTATGTAAAACTGGCTGCCACTACTTGCTTTTTGCGGATTGACCTGATCACCCTGTCGGGCGGCAGACAGTGCACCTTTCTTATGATACAAATTTTTATTGAATTCTGCAGGTACTGTGTAGCCCGGTCCGCCCGAACCAAGAGGAATTCCCGGAGCGGCTCCCCGTGATTCGGGATCCCCGCCCTGGATCATGAATCCATCGATGACCCGGTGAAAAATAAGGCTGTCATAGAATCCCTCCTTGGCGAGTTTTACGAAATTCTCTTTGTGTTGAGGGGTTTCATCGTATAGTATCGCATGCATATCACCGTACGGTGTCGTGATGGTTACCACATACTCTTTTTCTGCACAACTGACCAGGGTTAGTACCAGGGCCACTACCAATGTGTTCAGAATATACTTCATAATGCTGTTTTAATTTCTTTTAAAATTCTACTTCCTCCATCGCCAAAAACTTCTTCGGCGAGTTGTATCCCGATATTCTCAGCCGTTCCTTTCGGGCCTCTGATCGACTTGCGAATCAGTTGCTGACCATCCAGGCTGACAATTCCTCCTTCCATCTGAATTTCTGTTCCCGCCAGCTTTGCCAGTCCGAAAACCGGAATACTGCAACCTCCTTCCAATCTACGAAGGAAAGCCCGTTCTGCTGTCATACAGATGGAAGTTTCTAAATGATTTACGGCACTGGCAATGGCCTGCATTCGCTTCTCGTCCAGTGTAACATGGGCTTCAATGGCCACACAGCCTTGTCCGACCGCCGGCGTGAATGTATCCAGCGGGATATTCTCCCGAATCATTTGGCCATAACCCATCCTGTGAATACCAGCGTACGCCAGCATCAATGCATCACAATGTCCTTCTTCCATTTTGCGGATGCGTGTTTGCAGGTTGCCCCGGACAGACACTGTCGTGGCAGCGGGGTAGAAATGTTTCAGAAGAGCGGTTCGACGGGTTGATGAGGTGCCAATGACGATCTGCTGTCCGAGCGCAACGTCCGGACGGTGACTCACCAGGACATCGTGCATTTGTTCCCGCTCCGTGAAGGCAATGAGTTTGAAACCTTCCGGGAGAATGGATTGCATGTCCTTGGCGCTATGGACGGCTATATCTGCTTCTCCGGCAGCCAGTGCCTGTTCCAATTCTTCTGTAAAGACCCCCTTGCTGCCAATTTTAGCGATGGTGACATCGAGGATTTTATCGCCTATGGTCTCCATAGTGACCAGTTCGGTAGCCAGTCCAGCGGATTGTAATTTGGACGCTACATACTCGGCCTGCCAGAGTGCCAGCTTACTTTTTCTCGTAACGATTCGGATAGGTTTCATGCCGGTTGCTTCATGGTTTGTGCAATGGAAAGGGACAAATCGAGGAAAGTCATTTTGGGACTGCCATTTCGTTCGAGATGATAAAGCGACTCGCCGACAAGTTCGGATATCTTTTCAACCCGCTCGGGAATCATTACCTTGGAGAAGTTAGCTATGAACTTCTCTGTTTCCGAATCCACCCGAAGAAGATCCGGTGCGGTCTGAAACAGGAGACATTCCCTGAGCAGGTGAAGCGTAAACCGTAGCAGGGTTCGCTGCGCCAGTTTATTGGAGCGATGGAATTCTTCGGATTGCTGAAGCAGCTGGTCGAACTCCATCTTGAAACAACTTCGCATCCAGTCGGCGAATATTTCCTGTGTGTTGTCCTGCGTATTTTCCTTTAGTCGCAGCGCCTGAAGCAGGCTTCCTTCGGCCACATGAGCCACTTCCCGTGCCTCATTTTTCTCCATGCCGTGATTAGCTACGAGCATGGTTGCCAGGTCCTCATCGAGAAATCTTGGAATATGGACCATTTGCGTGCGGGAAAGAATGGTGGTCAGAAGTCGTTCGGCATCATTGCTGACCAATAGAAAGATGGTATTATCCGGTGGCTCCTCCAGGATTTTCAAAATCCCGTTGGCAGCAAACCGGTGAAGGTATTCAGGCAGCCAGATCAGCATGATCTTGTATTTCCCTTCGAATGATTTCAGGCTGAGGTTTCGAATGATTTGACGGCTTTCCTCCTTGGATATATTAACCTGCTTGTCTTCTCCGCCATAGTACGAAGACCACATGGATATATCTCCATAAGGCTGCTCGAGTAAAAACGTACGCCATTCCGGAAGAAAACTCTGGCTGATGGCATCTTTGGCTTTCACCTTTTTGGTTGCACTTACCGGAAAAACAAAATGAAGGTCAGGATGGACAAATTTGGTGTTCTTGCTGCAGGCCGGACACGCGCCGCAGGCATCCTCTTCGCCGGGATTTTCACAATTCAGGTACGTGGCAAATGCAAGGGCCATGGGAAGATTGGGTGCTGACTCCGGGCCAAAGAATAATTGCGCATGCGCCACCTGCCCGTTCCTCGCTGCCTGGATCAGTTGCTTTTTTATGGATGTATATCCTGCTATGTCACTAAATCGCATACTGTTTATTTTTCCCAGACCCGATGCTGCGCCGTATCCTGGTAAATTTGCTGTAAAATGGCTTTGTCTTCATCGTTCATGATCACCTCTCTTCTGGACATCATCGCTTCTGCGGTTTCAAAAACCTTATCGATTTTAAAGGTACTGAATCCGGCTGCACCACCCCAGGCAAAGGAAGGGATAAACTGTCTCGGAAAGCCGGTCCCAAAAATATTGGCGGAAACACCTACTACAGTACCTGTATTCAACATGGTGCTTATGCCTGTTTTTGAGTGGTCGCCCATGAGAAGGCCGCAGAACGTACCCCCTGTATCGGTAAAGCTCCCGGTGTGGTGATCAAATACCTTAACAGGGGAATAATTATTTTTCATATTCGAGCAATTCGTATCTGCCCCCAGGTTACACCATTGTCCGACCACCGCATTCCCCAAAAACCCGTCGTGCCCTTTGTTGCTGTAGGAATGCATCACCGTATTGCTCAATTCACCCCCTACCTTACAGTACGGACCCACGGTACTGTCACCGCGCAATTTGGCCCCGATACTTACGGTAGCCCCCTCCATCAGGGCAAGTGAACCCTTGATGATGGCCCCTTCCATGACTGTACTGTTTTTTCCGAGGTAAACAGGTCCTTTTTCTGCATCAATGATCGCTGCCCGAATACTTACCCCCTCTTCGAGGAATAAATTCTCCCGGCCATACACCACCGTATGCTTGTCTGTTATTGGTGCGCTCTCCCTGTCTTTGGTCAACAGGTCAAAATCTTTTTGTAATTCGGCGGCATTCAGTTGAAATATTTTCCAGGGCCGGTCGATCAGAACGACGGAATGCGGATAAGCAATGCGCTCCAGCCCACTGTCTTCCGGTCGCCAGTCCGTACCCGGGGCATGTGCGGCTACCAGGACGTCATCCATGTAGATGCCTTGCCCGGGAGAAAGGAGTTGAATGGCTTCCGCCAGGGAAGTATCCGGACACACCGCGCCATTGATCCAGAATGATGCCTGAATGGCAGGAAATCGGCTGGAAAGATAGGAACTGGTGGCGAAGCCAAAGTCCGCCGGCAGATAATGCCCCCATTTGTCATGGATGGTCATTATGCCAACCCGAAGATCAGCGACCGGACGGGTAAAGGTGAAAGGGAGTAATTGTTGCCGGAGTACGGCATCATCAAAAAGGAGTACCTTCATCCTACAAAAATAAAAAAGTCTTCATGAACACGTGTCCATGAAGACTTTTTATTGACGAGGGTCTTCGAATTATTTTTTCTTGTACTTTCTGTTGAATTTCTCCACACGACCTGCTGTATCCACAAACAGCTTCTTGCCGGTGTAGAACGGATGTGAGGCCGAGCTTACTTCAATCTTAATCAACGGATATTCGTTTCCGTCTTCCCACTTGATCGTCTCGCTTGATTTGATCGTGGAA
>CAYGOW010000253.1:2816-5771 GCA_964351425.1 uncultured Roseivirgaceae bacterium | reverse complement strand
CCACCATTTTAACCTCTTCGCTCATTTTACTTGCATTGATGGGAAGTGATTCTGTCGGCGGACCTGTTGCTGCGATCATGATCGGCTCGGTGGTTGCCTGCGCAGCGGCCATTGCCGGTGACAATATGCAAGACCTGAAAGCTGGATTTCTTCTGGGAGCAACACCTTTTCGGCAACAGTTAATGCAATTCGCCGGGGTTATTGCAGCGGCCCTGACATTGCCCTTCGTCCTGGACCTTTTAAATACCGGCTATGGCTTCGGGCCTAAAACACTGGAGAATCCTGATTCGCTGGCTGCCCCTCAGGCTACCTTAATGCAAAGTGTTGCGGAAGGGGTATTTGGTGGTGACTTGCCGTGGGATATGATTATTATTGGAATGGTTTTAGGTGTGGTGGTGATCATTATTGACCAAATTCAGGCCGCTAAGAATGCTTCTTTCAGAATTCCCGTTTTGGCTTTGGCGGTTGGCCTTTACCTGCCCTTTGAACTCGACAGTGCGATCATGCTGGGTGGCTTGATTGCCTGGGCAACGAATCGGGCACGCGCTGGAAACCGGCTGGCAAACAAGGAAGAGGCGATGCAGGCGAGTGGACAAGGCGGACTTCTATTTGCTTCAGGATTGATAACCGGAGAAGCGCTGATAGGCATTATACTGGCCATTCCGGTAGCGATTTACGGTACCAGTGATGTGATGGCCCTTACTGAGGGTGAAGTGAGCAGCGTACCTGGCTTGTTGGTCATATTTAGTATATGTGCGCTTTTGTATTTCATTGTAGTTCGAACTTATAAACGATTTAAGCAATAAAGACAACCTTATGAACGACTCATCCGACAAATCATTCTTTGGTCACCCCAGGGGATTGGCGACCTTGTTCTTCACAGAAATGTGGGAACGATTCAGTTACTATGGCATGCGCGCCATTCTGATATTATACATGACGAAAACCATTGCTGAGGGCGGAATGGGTATCGACGACGATGAAGGTGCGGCCATATACGGATTATATACGATGTTTGTTTACCTGGTTGCATTACCCGGCGGCTGGCTGGCAGACAGGCTGTATGGATTACAGAAAGCTGTATGGATAGGAGGTATTGTCATTGCACTTGGGCATTTTTCAATGGCCATTCCCTTGGACGAAACATTTTTCCTGGGGCTGGTGCTGATTGTATTAGGTACTGGTCTGCTCAAACCAAATATCAGTAGTATTGTAGGAGGCCTTTATCCGATGCATGAGTCCGCACGCCGCGATGCCGGTTTTTCGATATTCTACATGGGTATCAACGTAGGTGCCTTTATCGCTCCCTTGATTGTAGGTTACCTCGCTGAAAAGATTGGCTGGCACTGGGGGTTTGGTGCAGCCGGAATCGGAATGCTCTTTGGGGTAATTCAGTATCGCATGACCCAGGGATACCTGGGCGATATTGGCAAGATAACCGAACCGGTTGGGACAGAAGAAGAAGACAAAAAATCCAAAAGTAAAATTCTGACGGGTGTATGGATCTTTCTCATTTCCCTTGCCGTATTAATCGGCCTTGTCATGGGCGGAGTTGTGACTATTGATCCTATCTCCATTGCGGCATATTCAGCAGGGACCATATTGACTGTGGTGGCAATTTATTTTCTGTACGTATTCTTTTTTGTTCCCCTGAATACCGATGAGAAAAAGAAAATCGGGGTTATCGCCATCCTCTTTATTTTTAGTGCCGTTTTCTGGTCGGGTTTTGAGCAGGCAGGATCCTCCCTGAATTTATTTGCCGACCGGTATACGGATCGCGTGATTTTTGGATGGGATATGCCTACAAGCTGGTTACAGTCCGTCAATCCACTATTTATCATAATCCTTTCCCCTATGTTTGGGGCCCTTTGGATCAGGCTGGCTATGAAGAAGCTACAGCCTTACACGCCAGTCAAGTTTGCTTTGGGACTTATTTTCCTCGGACTGGGCTTTGGGGTTATGGGACTCGCTTCCATGTATGTGATAAGCCAGGGTGATGTACTGCCCACCTGGTTAATTCTGACCTACTTATTCCACACAACTGGTGAATTATGCCTGAGTCCGGTCGGATTAAGTGCTGTTACCAAACTGGCTCCGAAGAAGCTGGTAGGTCAAATGATGGGAACCTGGTTTATGTCTATCGCGCTTGGTAACCTAATTGCCGGACTGGTGGCTGGTGAAATTAACGAAGAAGAAATTGCGGCCAATCCGGATCAACTTCCTGATCTGTTTATAAACATTACCTTATTTACCGTCATCGCCGGCGTGATCATGTTATTGCTCTATAAGCCAATTAAGAAGCTTATGGGCAATGTTCATTAGTAAACACGATCAGTTAAAATAGAAAAACCCCGATGGAAGTCCATCGGGGTTTTTAATTTATACAGTCTGCCTCGGGCAGATATAACCCTCAGGTTATTACATCATACCTGGCATTCCGCCTCCACCGTGCATCGCAGGTGATTTATCTTCTTCAGTGACATCTGCCACTACCGCCTCGGTAGTAAGCAACAGGCCAGCGATAGAAGCAGCGTTTTCGAGCGCCAGACGAGTAACTTTCGTTGGATCGATTACACCAGCGGCAATCATGTTTGTGTATTCGTTATTGCGTGCATTGAATCCGAAATCTTTCTTTCCTTCACGTACTTTCTGTACGACCACGGATCCTTCCATACCTGCATTTTCAACGATCGTGCGCAAAGGAGACTCAAGAGCCATGCGAACGATGTTCACACCTGTTTCCTGGTCTTCATTCGACACCTCGAGGTTTTTCAGAGCATCAATTGCCCGAATAAGTGCGACACCACCTCCGGCGACAACACCTTCCTGGACAGCAGCACGGGTTGCATGCAATGCATCATCCACACGGTCTTTCTTCTCTTTCATTTCTACTTCAGTAGCTGCGCCAATGTAAAGGATGGCCACACCACCTGAAAGTTTAGCCAGACGTTCCTG
>CAYGOW010000253.1:1131-2806 GCA_964351425.1 uncultured Roseivirgaceae bacterium | reverse complement strand
TCGGAAGTAGTTGCTTCAATCTGTGCTTTGATCTGGTTGATGCGCGCTTCGATATCGGCTTTTTTACCAGCACCATTCACAATAGTGGTGTTGTCTTTGTCGATATTGATTTTCTCAGCAGTACCCAGATAATCAAGAGTAGCATTCTCCAGTTTATAACCACGCTCTTCAGAGATGACAGTACCACCAGTCAGGATAGCAATGTCTTCGAGCATCGCTTTACGGCGATCGCCAAAACCAGGAGCTTTAACCGCGGCAATTTTCAAGGCGCCACGAATCTTGTTGACTACCAATGTAGCCAGTGCTTCACCATCTACATCTTCAGCGATGATCAATAATGGTTTGCCGGTTTGAGCAGCTGCTTCCAGGATAGGAAGTAATTCTTTCATCGCGGAGATCTTCTTATCGTAGATCAGGATAAAAGGATTTTCCATCTCTGTTTCCATTTTGTCGGCATTTGTGACAAAATAAGGAGAGAGGTAACCTCGGTCAAACTGCATACCTTCTACAGTTTTCACTTCAGTTTCAGTTCCTTTTGCTTCTTCTACGGTAATCACACCGTCACGGCCAACTTTGTCCATGGCATTGGCGATCATATCACCTACCTCTGAATCATTGTTGGCAGAGATGGTTGCTACCTGAGCGATTTCACTGCTTTCTTTAATTTTTTTAGATTGCTTGCGAAGATTTTCAACAACAGCAATAACTGCTTTGTCGATACCGCGCTTCAAATCCATTGGGTTGGCACCTGCTGCCACGTTCTTGATTCCGTGGGCAAAGATGGATTGTGCGAGAACGGTTGCTGTGGTTGTACCATCACCCGCATCATCAGCGGTTTTAGAAGCTACTTCTTTTACAAGCTGCGCTCCCATGTTTTCAACGGCATCTTCCAATTCAATTTCTTTTGCTACTGATACGCCATCTTTGGTGACCGTTGGGGCACCGAATTTCTTGTCAAGAATGACATTTCGTCCTTTAGGTCCCAGCGTTACCTTCACGGCATCCGCCAGCGTATCTACGCCCTTTTTCAATTTGTCCCGGGCAGAAACGTCAAATAAAATTTCCTTAGCCATAATTTCTTTTGGTTTTTAAATTGCTTAGTGATCAGTGATATTAAAGAATTGCAAAAATGTCAGATTCGCGCATGATGAGGTATTCTTTCCCATCAATAGTGATCTCTGTTCCTGCATACTTACCATAAAGAACATCATCACCTTCTTTTACAGTCAAAGGCTCATCTTTTTTTCCTGTTCCTACGGCTACTATTTTGCCTCGCTGAGGCTTTTCTTTGGCAGTATCAGGTATGATAATCCCTGATGCTGTTTTTTCTTCAGCAGCAGCAGATTCTACTAGGACTCTGTCTGCAAGAGGTTTGATCTTTAGTTTTGACATTTTCTATGAATTTTAGGGTTAATTTGATCAAATAGTTCTATCCCCCTTATCACACCTTTTATGCCAATCTATTGAAAGGGACAATTTTGCAGTATTTCTGCTAGATTCGAGGTTTTTCCTGCCAAATCATGACAATTTTTCATTTTACATTACATGGCAATTTGTCAGTCTTGTCAATGTGGCCGGCAGTTGTTATATTCCTAAGGTAAATTATGGTGTATTATGAAGCAGTTAAGTGATAATTGGCTTACGGAAGGATGGGTAGATTTTGAATACAAGAAGT
>CAYGOW010000253.1:0-1121 GCA_964351425.1 uncultured Roseivirgaceae bacterium | reverse complement strand
GTATCTTTTGTTGGCCTATCTGAAGTATATCTCAGGGTCATTTCAAAAAGTGGAATTGTATCCTGCCCTGGGTGACCTGGTGCGACATTACCGCAACCTTACGAGCATTCTGGAAAAGAAGGAAAGCCTGTCAGAGAATTTTCCGGAGAAACTGCAGGGTATAGATGCCAGTAGTTTTACTTTGAAGTTCCGGCGGGTAATTGAGGATGATGAGGTGATGGAGGCGATAGCGGAAATAGTCGATTTCGGATTGCCAAAAATGAAGGAACGACTGGAAGAGGGAAAAGAACTGTATGATTACGTTGAAAAACATTGCGAACTCGCTCCGATTGGTGTAATGCCACTCTATGCCCAGGAAGGTTATTTCTTTGTATCCGGTCATCATCATAAGGATGTGCAGATCCACCGCTACCAGATTACCGTTTTTGAGCATTTTCAGGAAAAGATGCGAGGTATTCACTCAACACATTTGCGTACCATTCAGCGCAGCATTGCCGATACCTACGAAAACATCAAACGCTCCCTGACACGGGAACATAAAGATCTGCCTAATCCGGCAACTTTTCTGATTCAGACAAGCATGTCGTTTCCGGACGAACCCACCCTGATTCCGGTAGCAAGAAGGATGCTGGTACAATATGTAAGCAACCAGGCATAAAAAAACCCCGACGTTAGCCGGGGTATTTGTATTATCTTGTTTGACTCAGTTTACTGAGCACTGTCGCTTTCGGTGGATAGATCTTCTAATCCTTGTGTCGGCGCTTCACCGGTAGGATCTGCCGATTCAACACCTTCAAGATCCATGGTAGGAGGTACGATGTTGGATTCATTCGCCCAATCCTGAAATTCATCCGTCTGTGAGCCTCCTTTGTCCAGTAAGAAACTGGAACTCATTACTAACACAAACATAGCGATTACCAGTCCCCAGGTCAGGTTTTCCAGAAGGTCCCCTGTTTTCTTAACTCCGATCATGTTGCTTGCACCGGAACCACCAAACTGGCTGGAGAGTCCGCCGCCTTTTGAATTCTGGGCCAGGATCACCAATATTAATAATACGGCTACCAGGCTTACCAGACTTAATATAATTGTAAATAACATTCCTTATCCCTTATTAGTCAATT
>CAYGOW010000252.1:0-5784 GCA_964351425.1 uncultured Roseivirgaceae bacterium | reverse complement strand
TTTCGGACTATGGGGCGGCAAACTCCCTATGAGTACGACCTGGGTCTTTATTGGATTATTGGGTGGTCGGGAATTAGCCATCAGTTTAAGTAAAAACCGGGCTAAAATGCGTAAAAAGCACGGAAAGCGTGCCGCCAGAATGATTTTCAAGGATGCCTCAAAGGCGATAATTGGCCTTGTTGTTTCACTCATTTTGGCTGTTCTGGCCAATGATGACCTGAGAGCGGAAGTGTCAGAGTTTCTTGGACTCTAGCTCCTGAATGGCCAGCCAGGCCATCATCCCACATCCTAACCCGAGTGCAGCTTCGTCAATATCAAAGGTGGGCGTATGAACATAACTGGTAATGCCTTTTTCCTCATTACCCGTTCCCAATCGATAGAAACATGCCGGAATTTCCTGTGAGTAATAGCTAAAGTCTTCCGCCCCCATCCACAAGGGAAGTTCAACAATATTTTCTTCTCCGACGTACGCTACCGCTGCTTGTCTTGCTCTTTCGGTCAGATCGGGGTCATTCATCAGGAAGGGATATCCTTTGTCAATATTCACGTCACATGATCCTCCCATACTTTCAGCCAGTCCGGTTGCCATCCGGGTAATCAAGGTATGAGCTTTGGCACGCCATTCTTCATTCATCGCCCGAAATGTACCGGCAATTTCTACTTTGTCCGGGATGATATTGGTAGCTCCCTTTGCTTCAATCTTGCCAAATGTAAGTACGGAGGGTGTTTTTGGGCTTGCATTGCGACTTATTATTTGCTGAAGTGCTGTAATAAGATGTGCACTGATCACTACCGGATCGACAGTAAGTTCGGGTAAAGCACCATGCCCCCCTTTACCTCGGACAGTTAGATAAATCTCATCGGCACTGGCCATGTACATACCGGGGCGAAATCCTACTTTTCCTGTCGGTATAAGTGGCATGACATGTTGCCCGAATATATGGGAGGGGGATGGATTCTGAAGGATTCCATCCTTGATCATCAGGGAGGCACCACCCGGGTTTTTCTCTTCGCCCGGTTGAAAAATAAGTTTGATCGTACCTTCCCATTCATCACGTAATGCGTAGAGAATACGTGCGCATCCCAATAAACTGGCCGAGTGAACATCATGGCCACACGCATGCATCACCCCTTCATTTTTGGACTTATAAGGGACATCATTTTGTTCGAAAATGGGAAGTGCATCCATGTCCGCCCGCAATGCAATCGTTTTGGATCCGGGATTTTTTCCATGAATCAATGCGCTTACCCCGGTATCCGCAATTTTTTCGGTAGGATCCAATCCTATCGCACGAAGTTCCTTAGCGACAAATGCGGCTGTTTCGTATTCCTGGTAGGATAATTCAGGATGCATGTGTAAATGCCTTCTGATCGCAACAACATCCTCCTGAATTTCTTCAGCGAGACTTTTTATTTTATTTATCAGACTCATTCTGATTTATCGGTATCCGTTCTGGAATAATAATGGCTGCCGGAAATTCTTCCCTAACAATACTGAAACTTTTTTGAGCCTCAATCCTGGTAAAGAATGATCCTACTTTAACTTTAAAATTAGGCTCGTCGTAAAACAATTCCGGTTTCTCATCAGGCAACATTGAAATCAATTTGCCGCGTATCTTGCGTGCATTTTCACTGTCCGTCCCCGAATACACCTGGATGGTGAAGCCATCAATGGCATTCACATTCTTCCGGAATGAATCGGTTTCGTCCAAAACGTTGTTTACCTGATAGGTTACATCATTCGAAGGGATTACAAGAGGTGCTGTCGTGCTGGAGGTCGTATTCTCATTCCGTATGGTGTCTTCCGGCATAACATACTCCGGTCGCACAGTGCTCAAATCCTCGGTGTATAATTCCTTATCAACCGAACGGGTACTTTGTACAGTTTGACACGCACTTGTTGCCATCACTATAGACAATATATGGATGGATTTAATCATGTTAGTTTTCAACTAGTACACATTTATTATTATTGATGTCCTCTTCTACAGTTTTGAACTTGACATCTTTTTTGACACTGCCGTCCTGATATTGGACAGTCACCCGATCATTCCTTCCAATGGTCTTGTCGGATTTTATCGGCATGGTCTTTTCAGCCGGAGGTCTGTTTGCCGATGCTGCCGGCGCCCCACCACCACTCAGTAAGGATCTGCTGTGGTCCTTCTGTTCTTTTAGTTTTTGCCTTTTCTGACGCGCAGCCCGGGCTTCCTGGACCTGATCGGGGTCCTGAACCGGTAAGTCCGCCTTGAGCAGGAATGAGATGGTATCTTCATTCACCTTGGCAATAAAGCGTTTGAATAACTCAAACCCTTCAAATTTATAGATCAGCAATGGATCCTTTTGTTCATAGACCGCATTCTGCACACTCTGTTTCAGGTCGTCCATTTCCCTTAAATGATCCTTCCAAAGCTGATCAATAATTGCCAGGGTAATCATTTTTTCCATTGCCTGGATCAGTGTGGCATTCTTGGTCTCCACGCATTTTTTCAAATTAGCGGCAACACCGACCTGCTTTTTCCCGTCACTAAAAGGAACCAGAATATTTTCTACCGTTGCTCCCCGCGTTTCTTCAATATTCTTGATGACGGGATAGGCTTTTTCAGCGATAGACAGATTTTTTCGCTTGTATTGTGCCAGGGCAGTCTGGTATAATTCCTCCGTTAGTTTTTCTGGAGATATGGTTGAAAAGTCTTCACGGCTGATTTCAAAATCAATGGCAAGTACACCCAAAACGGTTAGTTTGAAGCTATCGAAATTGTCTGCCCCCTGCGTATTTAATACAATATCTTCACAGGTATCATAAAGCATATTCATGATATCCAGTTGCAGACGTTCACCAAAGAGTGCATTCCGGCGGCGTTTGTAGATAACTTCTCGCTGAGAATTCATCACATCGTCGTATTCGAGAAGTCGCTTACGGATACCGAAGTTGTTTTCTTCCACTTTCTTTTGGGCGCGCTCAATAGATTTGGTCACCATCGAATGGGAAATTACCTCTCCTTCCTCTAATCCCAGACGGTCCATTACCTTGGCGATCCGTTCCGGCATAAACATACGCATCAGGTTGTCTTCCAGTGAGACAAAGAATTGCGATGATCCGGGATCTCCCTGACGTCCGGAACGTCCGCGTAGCTGACGGTCAACACGACGCGATTCATGACGCTCGGTACCGATAATGGCTAATCCACCTGCTTCTTTGGATGCAGGCGCCAGTTTAATATCCGTACCCCGACCGGCCATGTTGGTGGCAATCGTTACGGTGCCGGGTTTTCCTGCCTCGGCTACTACTTCAGCTTCCCGCTGATGCTGTTTTGCATTCAACACCTGGTGTTTGATTTTCCGCATATTCAGCATGCGGCTGAGAAGTTCGGAAATCTCCACCGATGTGGTACCTACCAGTACGGGTCGACCCTGACTCGTCAAATCCACAATTTCTTCAACGACCGCATTAAACTTCTCCCGTACCGTCTTATACACCATGTCCTGGCGGTCATCCCGTGCAATAGGACGGTTGGTGGGAATTACCACCACGTCTAGTTCGTAAATTTCCCAAAATTCTCCTGCTTCCGTCTCAGCTGTACCCGTCATACCGGCCAGCTTATGATACATACGGAAGTAATTCTGCAAAGTAATTGTCGCATAGGTCTGCGTCGCATCTTCCACCTTCACATTTTCCTTCGCCTCAATCGCCTGATGCAATCCGTCGCTGTAGCGACGCCCGTCCATGACACGGCCGGTTTGCTCATCAACAATTTTTACTTTTCCATCAACGAGGATATACTCGGTATCTTTTTCGAAGAGTGTATAGGCTTTTAACAGCTGATTTACCGTATGGATACGTTGTGATTTTTCGGAATAATCACGGATCATGGCATCTTTTTTCTCCAGTTTCTCCTCATCCGACATCTTTTCATCCTTTTCCAGCTCGGCTACTTCCATACCAATATCCGGCATAATGAAGAAGTTGGGATCTTCACCGGTACCTGTAATCAGATCAATGCCTTTTTCTGTCAGATCGATGCTGTTTTGTTTCTCATCGATGGTAAAAAACAGCGGTTCGTCCGCCTCAGGCATCATTTTCTGGTTATCCTGGAGGTAGTAATTTTCTGTTTTCTGGAGAATTTGACGTACGCCTGTTTCACTCAGGAATTTAATAACAGGCTTATGCTTAGGCAATCCGCGGTAGGCCCGGAATAATGCCAGTCCACCGTCTTTTCATTACCTTCTGCGATAAGTTTTTTCGCTTCGCTCAGAAACTGCTGCACAATTTTTTTCTGTGCGTCAACCAGGCGGGAGATGCGTGGTTTCAGATCATAATATTCGTGCTCGTCCCCTTTCGGAACAGGACCGGAGATAATCAAGGGGGTTCGTGCCTCATCAATGAGTACGGAGTCAACCTCATCCACCATAGCGTAATGATGTTTACGCTGTACGAGGTCATCCGTTTCGCGAGCCATGTTGTCCCGAAGATAGTCAAACCCGAATTCGTTATTGGTACCGTAGGTGATGTCCGCCTGATAAGCTTTTCTCCTGGCATCAGAATTCGGCTGGTGTTTGTCGATACAATCAACGGTTAGCCCGTGAAACTCGAAGATGGGGGCCATCCATTCACTATCCCGTTTTGCCAGGTAATCGTTTACCGTTACAATGTGAACGCCCCGGTTGGCCAGGGCATTTAGAAACGCGGGCAAGGTGGCGACAAGTGTCTTACCTTCACCCGTTGCCATTTCAGCGATTTTTCCGCTGTGAAGAACAATACCTCCAATTAGCTGAACATCATAATGAAGCATATCCCAGGGGATCAGGTTCCCTGCAGCTGCCCAGGTGCTGCTCCAACGGACCTTGTCTCCCTCGAGCGTCACGTGTTCTTTTTCCGCCGCAAATTTCTTGTCGTCCATATTGGCGGTAACTTCGATATAGTCATTATCCTTGAAGCGTCGGGCGGTTTCTTTTACAACAGCGAATGCTGCCGGCAATACCTTATTCAGAACAACTTCCAGTTCATCATTTCTGTCTTCTTCGATCTTATCAATCTCGGCAAAAATATCCTCCTTCTCCTGGATATCCATGTCAGGATTTTCGGCTACCTTGTTGTGAAGTTCATCCAGTTTCGAGTCTATATCCTTCAGGTGTGCATCGATTTGCCGTCGAATTTCTCCCGTTTTTTCCCGGAGTTGATCATTGGACAGGGACTGCAGCGCCTCGTATTCAGTGTTTATTTCCGCAACGACAGGCATCACACTTTTGATGTCCTTATCTGATTTTGTCCCAAAAATTTTGGCTATAAATTTTAACATTTTTCTTCGTCCTTCTTACCTGCAAAAATTAAAGGTACAGGTAAATTTTATAATTCGTTTATTTACTGTTTCCATTCGATGGTTCCGCTAAAAACCTCTTCAGCTGGTCCTGTAAGGTAAATGCCTGAGAATGTTTCATCCGATTCCTGTACAAATGAAACCTCCAGGTTACCACCTTTGGTTATTACCGCCACTGGTGACTCCATACCACGTTGAGAAGAAGCCAGGGCCGCAGCCGTAACGCCTGTTCCACAAGACAGCGTTTCATTCTCCACTCCTCTTTCATACGTCCGTACGCGGATAAAGTCTTTTTCGAGCGTCACGAAATTGATATTCACCCCCTTCTCCCGAAAGGCATTGTTATAACGAATTTCACGGCCTCTGCCATATACATCGACTGTATCAATATCCTGAACATACCTTATGAGGTGTGGTGAACCGGTATCAACAAACATACCATCGTCCATATTCCTGACATTTTGTACGT
>CAYGOW010000251.1:0-5822 GCA_964351425.1 uncultured Roseivirgaceae bacterium | reverse complement strand
TACCCATCTCGTTGGTGATAAAATAATCATTATCACTTTTGTTCAGTTCATCTGACTTGGCAAACGAACGCATGGCTTCAGCCAGGGGGTCATTCGCAAGATTCTGATACTGAGGATTCGTAGTAGTATCCAATGATGCATAGATTAATCCACGGTAATACCATGTCTTGCCATCATCCATGGTTTTCTCATATTCGATGGCTGCATCAATGATCTCTTTAGCTTCGCCTAATTCACCCTTTTCACGAGCATTTTCTGCCTGATTTATTTTTGGCTTTTTCTGCCCGTAGGATACGCCGGCGACTGCGGCTATAAACAGTAATAGAATTAGTTTTTTCATCACACTTAAATATAATTAATTATTCATTTGTTTCTTCTCCGTCCGATGATGTATCTGTTTCGGGAGAATTATCTTCATTGTTTACTTCGTCTGTTGTTTCTTCTTCGTCTACAACTTCAATTTGTTCAATCTTAGCGACAGATGAAATCTCGTCTGTCTCACTTAATTTGATCAGGCGAACACCTTGTGTAGCCCTTCCCATGACGCGCAGCGTATCAACAGCCAGACGAATTGTTATACCTGATTTATTAATAATCATCAGGTCATCGGTGTCAACAACTTCTTTTATTGCAACAAGTTTGCCAGTTTTTTCAGTAACGTTGATTGTCTTCACTCCCTTGCCCCCTCTTCGGGTAATCCGGTAGTCCTCAATCAGCGATCGTTTGCCGTATCCTTTTTCAGAAACAACCAGCAAATTGGCGTCTTCCCTGGAAATACAAACCATGCCTATTACTTTTTCATTCCCTTCTAAGGTCACACCACGCACCCCTGCTGCAGTTCGTCCCATCGGACGCACGTCGGATTCATGGAAGTGAATGGCTTTTCCGCCGCCTTTGGCAATAATGATATGATTATCCCCGTTGGTGAGTTTGACTTCCAGCAATTCATCCCCATCACGTACTGTAATGGCATTGATACCGTTTTGTCGTGGCCTTGAATATGCCTCAAGGGACGTCTTCTTAATTACGCCATTCTCAGTACACATGATCAGGAAGTTATTATTGATATACTCTTCCTCGGTCAGGTTGTCAACATTGATTACCGCCTGTACTCTGTCCCCCGGTTCGATATTGATCAGGTTTTGAATAGCACGGCCTTTGGATGTCTTCCCTCCTTCAGGAATCCCGTATACTTTCTTCCAGTATACTTTTCCGGATCGGGTAAAGATCAACAGGTAATTATGTGTCTTGGCAATGAATAAATGCTCGGTAAAATCATCCTGTTTGGTGCTTACGCCGCGCGACCCTACACCACCCCGGCTTTGCGTCCGGTATTCCGTCAGCGGGGTTCGCTTGATATATCCTTCATTGGAAACCGTGATTACCATTTCCTCATTCGGGATCATATCCTCTACCGTCAAATCCTCGGCACTATGTACGATGGAGGTTCTTCGCTCATCGCCATAGCGGTCGGTTATTTCGGTAAGTTCGTCCTTGATGATCTGCATGCGCTCATCTTCATTTTCCAGAATATGTTTCAACCGGTCAATGAACGCCATGACCTCTTCATACTCCTTCTGAATTTTCTCACGCTCAAGTCCTGTCAGACGCTGTAAACGCATTTCAAGGATTGCTTTGGCCTGGATTTCGCTCAACTCAAAATTCTCCATCAATCCAGCCTTGGCAATATCCGGATCCCTCGATTCACGGATCAATTTGATCACTTCATCAAGGTTATCCAGGGCAATCAGATACCCCTGGAGAATATGTGCCCGTTTCTCCGCCTCCCTTAATTCGTATTCCGTTCGTCGAATGACGACTTCATGCCGGTGCTCGACATAGTGATGTATAAGGTCCTTTAAATTAAGGGTTTGCGGACGCCCTTTCACTAGGGCAATGTTATTTACACCAAACGACGATTGTAGCTGTGTATACTTGTACAGGTGATTTAATACGATGTTGGGAATGGCATCCTTTTTCAGGTCATAGACAATTCTCAGTCCCTGACGGTCGGATTCGTCCCGAATAGCCGAAATCCCGTCAATTCGTTTCTCATTTACCAGGGCCGCAGTTTTCTCAATCATGCTGGCCTTATTTACCATGTACGGTATCTCGGTAATGATAATCTGTTCTTTCCCCGTCTTAGTGGTATTAAATTCTGTTTTGGCCCGCATGATAATACGACCTCTTCCGGTCTCAAAGGCATCTTTTACTCCTTTGTACCCGTAGATGATGGCACCTGTCGGGAAGTCAGGCGCCGTTACATGCTGCATTAACTCTGCGATGGTGATATCACGGTTATCAATGTAGGCGATGATCCCTTTTACAACCTCTGTGAGGTTATGGGGAGGCATGTTGGTTGCCATACCCACCGCGATACCGGAAGATCCGTTCAATAACAAATTCGGCAATCGGGCCGGTAGTACGGAAGGTTCTTTTAAGGAATCGTCAAAGTTGGGGGTGAAATTGACCGTCTCCTTGTTAATGTCAGACAGCATCTCATCAGCGATACGCTTCAGGCGTGCTTCCGTATATCGCATCGCCGCGGGAGAATCACCGTCTATTGAACCAAAGTTCCCCTGACCGTCCACAAGCATGTAGCGTAATGACCACGGTTGGGCCATCCGCACCATGGAATCGTAAACAGCGGAGTCACCATGGGGATGGTATTTACCCAGTACTTCCCCAACGATCCTTGCTGATTTTTTGTATGGTTTATTATAATTAACGCCTAGTTCCTGCATCCCGTAAAGGATTCGGCGATGCACTGGCTTTAACCCGTCCCGCACATCGGGAAGAGCTCTCGAAATGATCACAGACATAGAGTAATCTATGTATGCCCCTCTCATTTCGTCTTCTATATTAATGGGAATTATGCCTTGTCTTGGTAGTGGCTTATCATCCTGATTATCCAGGTTGTCGTTCGTCTCGTCGGCCATATAATTATTGGTACAAAATGTATGGTATTTCTGACTGCGAATTTACTAAAATTTTAGCAAGTGCACACACAAAAGGCGGGCTAAGAACGATCTGTAGGCAATATTTAGGATGAAGTGACGAAATGCAGCGTATTACTCCTCAAAACGACGGTTAATAGGCATTCATTTTCTTCTTGTTCTTTCCTTTATACTTGATCAGTGTGGGATAATTTTCCCCGTGGTGAGGGTTCTGTTTTTTATAAAACGGATGGATCCTGCTTCGGTATTCCCTGTCCCCATGCTGGTGATCTACCTGGGTTTTGCAGGTTTTAATAAAACAGCGTTTCAGTCTGGGCAACCTGTAGGTGAGTCCTACCTGAACGTAAAAGGCGTTCATGCCCGTACGGATGGCTACGTCTGTCTCCGGCATTTCCAGCGTGAAGCTTTTAAGGTCCAGTGACGGACGAACAAAAAATCGAAGGTATTCCGACATCTCACGCTCCACTGTTGTTCCGATATTAAAGTATACACCCTTGGTGATTTGCGACTTATCGAACTTGCCGGACAGATTGAAAGCTCCAATATGCGAATCCACACTTAGTACCCAGTAGTAATAGCGGTATACTTTTGCCCCCAGCATTAAATAATATTTTTGATAAAATGCGCTGTTAAAGTCAGGTTCGTAGGAAGATATCTGGTCGGTAAAGTTTGACGGACGCATGGTGGATGGACGATGGTATTCAAACATATAGCCAAGCCCAATCTTATAACGGTCAAATTCGAAGTGAATTCCTAAATTGATCGGAATGCTCATGCCTCCTCCTTCAAACGCCAGATCAGTGGTATCCCCGCTCACAAGAAAATCAGTTCCTGCATTGTAGGCCCTGTTTTCCTCAGGTGTCGCCCGGTTAAACCAATAGTTATACCCACTTGATATTGTTCCCCCGGTAATATTCAAATCCTGTCGAAAAATAAAGGGAGCCTCGTTTGCTTGCTGCAATAGGGCGAAATCAGAAAGGTCTTGTCGGTAAAAGGTTTTGCCGTAGCCGGTAGAAACCGAAAAATGAAACTTACTGAGAAAATTACGAAAGCCGCCATTGACCGGATCCGCATAGAAATGATCCAGTGGGATCCCTACATTTTTGTTTGGATCCTGTGCATGGATTTCCGCCGATAATATCACCAGGATAAGTATCAGTTGTGCACGGAAAAAATTTGGTATGGTACCCCGCGGTTTGGTCATTACTGAATGTAAAACAGCCAAAAATAAAAAATATTATACCCCCGAAAGGATACAATGTAACTATTTCATTTCAAATGTATGTATTTCTTCGCCTAATATACCTAAACAAGCAATGGAAAGAGCGATTTTAGCCAACATCTCCCGATTTATGACCTGCGCATCTTTCAATAAAAAAGCGGAACTAAGTCGTCCCGCTTTTTTAAGCTTCGTATATATTTTGGCTTAAGCTCCTGCTTGAGCAGCTGATGCTATTTGCTGCTGGATAGCATCATAACGAGCCTTAACATCCGCATCGCTGCCTAGCGCATCACGAATCGCCTTGTAATTCTTGGCCCCGCCATTAATCATTTTGTTGGCAAGAATATTCAAAACATCCGAAATTGCCTCTTTATGCTCATCCTGCATATTAGTGACAAGTTCCAAAAATTTCTTCTCAAAGTCTTTTGCTTCGATTTCGGTGAGTTTTGCCTCATCACCACCCGTCTTAGCAAGCTCAAGATACCTTTGACCGGTCATTCCTTCCTGGCTCTTGATCATTTCATTGGTCTTTGCGCTGATCTCCTTCTTCATGGATTCAACTACCTCCATCATCAAAGCATAATTGTACAAATTCTCATCGCTGATCTCCTCATCCTGAGCATTTACCTGACTCACTGAAAACAGCAGCATAATCATGCTTGCCATCAATAGACTTAGTTTTTTCATTTTAAGAACGGTTATTAAAGTTAATAAATAGGGATTATTGTTTTTTTCAAACCTTAAATATCGCTTTTAGAACAAACCTAAACAAGTTTTTATCCATAAACGGTCAGCTAAAAGCGTATTGTAGCCCGGATATTCAGGAATCTTGCCGACAATGAGTTAGGAACTGCAAACTTTTGGCCGTTCACATCTTCAATGAATAAATAGGAAATCGGATTATCGCTGCCAAATAAATTAAGAATTTCCGCGGATATCAATAATTGCTGTTCACGGTTGGCCTGAGACAGGTAAAATAGTTTTGAAAACCCGATATCTACTCTTCGGTAGCTGTCACCATCAAAGGCATTACGGTTTTCAAGGTCGTTCGGCGGTCCAAAGGGCAAGCCGGAGCCGAAAAGCAGGCTTAAATTAACCCTGAATAACGGGTTGCTGGGTAAGTGATCCTCGAAAACAATTGCTGCATTAACACGCTGGTCGGTGGGCCTTCGAATATAACCACGGGAGTCAAATTCCAGGTCTTCCTGCGTCTGTAACAGTCCGAGACTAAACCAGGATTCCGTGCCTTCAATAAATTCTCCGCTGATCCGCAAATCCATTCCGTAGGCAAATGCATTGGTGTCATTATTACCGTAGTACCTTAGCTTAACATTATCAACATCATAGGCAACTACATCCCAAAGCTTTTTATAATATGCCTCAGCAATGAACTTGAAGTCACGGCCCCACCAACTAAAATCATAATCTAATCCGGCGATTAAATGAAAGGATTTCTGAGCTTTTAAATCTTCATTAAGTTGTCCGTCATACCCCCTGAACTCCCGGTAAAAGGCCGGTTGTGCGTAAATTCCCGTAGCAAAGCGGAAAACAAAATCCCTGCGCCACGATGGAGTAAAACTGAATTGCACCCGAGGACTAAGAATGAATTCTTTATTAATGGTGACGTAGGTCCCCCGCAGACC
>CAYGOW010000250.1:0-5837 GCA_964351425.1 uncultured Roseivirgaceae bacterium | reverse complement strand
GGCCAAAATATGAAATCCTTGTTCACAGAGGAGGAATACGCTGTCATTGATGCCTTCACCAAAAAGAATTTTGGACAGCCGGCGGATGCACTTGGGACTATGAAGCCATTTTTTCTGATGAGCATGTTATATCCACAGTACCTGGGATGCGCCACAGTTTCCATGGAAATGGAACTAATGAACCTGATCAACAAAGAAACTACCGAGGTCATGGGCCTTGAAACGGTAGAGCAGCAAATGGGTGCTATTGATGCCCTTTCAATAGATGATCAGGCGGATATGCTCCTTGAATCCATTGAGGATTTTGACGGGCAGAAAGCAAACCTTATGGAAATGCTGGCCTTGTATCAGAAGCAGGACGTGGATGCGCTTTATGCATCAAGCAGTGAGGAATTTGCTGAATATGAAGGGTTTGACGAAGTCATGCTGTCAAATCGCAACAAGAACTGGATCAAGGATATGGCAAAATTGATGAGCGCCAAACAGACTTTCTTTGCCGTAGGTGCTGCGCACCTGGGTGGGGAAGAAGGCGTTCTAAACCTGCTGGAAAAGGAAGGTTATACCGTAAAACCTATTTATACAACCACTGCCGAGAAAGCCAAACCTGCGGCTGTTCAAATGGGAGAGATTGCTCAGCAATTATTGGGCGAATGGAAAATAGATGAGCAGCATATTGAGCAGATTACCAATGAAGCCATCGCAAATGCTGTAGAGCAAAATCCGCAAATGGCTGCACAAATTGAATCACAACGCCCTATGATCGAACAAATGATAATAAATACGGTCAAGGAATTTAAAGAAGATGGCTCTTATGTAATTGTCATTCCAAGTGGCGGAGGCACCCAAACCGGTACATGGAAAGTCAACGAAGAAACTAAGGAACTTATAGAGGTTGATATGGCTGGTACGGAATCAGTCAAACAGATCAAGGAGATCACAGGTGAAATCCTGGTTACTCAAAAAGGGGACGAAGACCCGAGGAAATATATTCGGAAATAGCAATAACAACAACTATCCCCCATGTCACCTGCAGGTATCATTCGTTTACCTGCAGGTTTTTTCTTTTTACAGGTGAATAATTTGCTATCTTGAATGGGAGCAATCCATACTCCCATGAAAACCTTATTATCCACCATCTTACTATTCATTTCCGTTCTCTGCCTTGGGCAATCTAAGGTAATCTCTTTATACGACGGCCCTGCCCCCGGATCCGAAAACTGGAGCAATCCGCCCGGTACAGGAGATAATAACGGGACCCCTATCGAATACAATATTATTGAACCTACCCTGACAGTTTATCCGGCCAAGGGTGTCCCGAATACTGGTACATCCGTGATCATAGCGCCGGGAGGCGGGTATTTTATTCTCGCTACGAAGCACGAGGGATCTGAGGTAGCTGAGTTTCTCAGTGAAATCGGTGCAACTGCCTTTGTCCTCCGCTATCGGGTTAAACAGATCAAAGATTATCCGGATGACCTGCGTGCTGCATTCTCCGATATGTCTACCCTACCGGAAAAAACAGCGGAGGTAATGAAAATGGCCGGAGAGGATGGCATGAAGGCCGTAGAATACGTGCGGACTCATGCAGAAGAGCTAAACGTCAATCCCAATCGGATCGGCTTCATGGGTTTTTCCGCCGGAGGCGGCGTTACCATGTCGGTAGCTTTTGAGAGTAGCGGACCAAATACCCCTGATTTTATTGCCCCAATTTATCCTTATGTACCACCTTACCTATCCGATACTCCTGCTCCGCAGAACATGCCTGCCTTTATTGTCGTTGCTTCTGATGACCCGCTTCAACTGGCCCCTGCCAGTGTATCTATTTATTCTCGCTGGCTGGAAGCCGGTAATGCAGTAGAGTTACATGCATTTGCTGAAGGTGGACATGGCTTCGGCACATACAAACAACAGTTACCCTCTGATAATTGGTTGGGCCAGTTTGAGGAATGGCTTGCATCCCGAAAATTACTCTGGCCCGAGAACCCGACTGGCTGGGCCGCTACCATCACCTACGAGCAACGAAAAAGCTGGCTGGAAAAACAAGCTGAACTTATGAAAACAGATTGGGCAAATTTACAACGATTCGCAAATGACAACCGGTCCCTGCCCCCGCCAGATAAAAACGAAGCCAGGGTGGTGTTTATGGGGAATTCGATTACAGAAGGATGGATTAACCAACGGCCGGAATTTTTTCAAGGCAAACCATGGGTCAATCGAGGCATCGGCGGTCAAACCACCCCGCAGATGCTGGCACGATTCCGTCAGGACGTCATCGCCCTCAATCCCAGGGTAGTGGTAATTCTCGCCGGCACGAACGACATAGCAGGGAATACCGGCCCGCTCACGCTTGAAGACACTTTTGGTTACCTGGTATCCATGGCCGAACTGGCAAAGGCAAACGGCATAGAGGTAGTTTTATCAAGCGTCCTTCCCGCGTATGACTACCCGTGGAGTCCCGGGTTAAAGCCCAATGAAAAGATACCAAAACTCAATAGCATGATCCGCGAGTATGCCATGGCAAATGATATGGTGTACCTTGATTATTTCTCCGCCATGGCCAATGACCAAAATGGTTTGCGCGATGATCTGGGCTCCGATGGCGTACATCCGAATGCCAAGGGATATGCCATTATGGAACCTCTGGTCGAAGCAGCAATACAACAAGCACTAAGGAAATAATCCGATGAAGGTTATCTGTATTTCCATTGGCACAAGAGGAGATATTGAGCCATTCGCTGCGCTCACTGAACTTCTTCAAAAAGCAGGGCATGAAGTTATTTGTGCTTATCCGGCGCAATTTGAAAAACTGGCGAAGGAAACCAACGCAACCTTCTTTCCACTTAAAAAGGAATTTCTCGAAATGCTTGAAAGCACTGAAGGAAAGGCGGCCATAGGTGGCGGGGGAAGTATTTGGGGAAGAATCAAGGCCATGTACGGACTTTACAAACAAAATACGCGGGTTTCATTGCAACTTCTGGAACAACAAAAGGAACTCATTGAGCGTGAATCACCGGACCTTATTTTGCATAGTTTGAAAGCATTTTATCCAATTTACTGGAATATCTCCCATCCCGGCAAAGTGGCGCTGATCAGTCCGATCCCGTGTGTCATTCACCCTGTTGAAGAAATGTCCTCCATTTTCCTCAATGGTAAAAATTATGGGAAGTGGATCAATAAAAAATCGTACGCTTTAATGAGAAACCTGTCGATGCGGTTTTTTAAAAAACAACTGAAATCACTGGGAATAAAAGCTAATCAGGCAGATCTTGACAATTCCTTTACCTCGGAAAAGTTACTCTACACCATTTCTCCGTCACTTTACGAACAAAAGGAATACTGGCCAGACCATGTCATCAAATACCGGCTATTATCAATACCGCTGCGGGTGGCCTGGTGGAACCAAAAGACTATGACCGTGATGCAATCTACTTTGTCGATGATATTCCCTATGATTGGATATTCCCAAAAGTAAAAGCCGTGATACACCACGGAGGTGCGGGCACCACTCATTTGGCGCTGAAATATGGGTGCGCCTCCATGATCATTCCGCACATACCGGATCAACATTTATGGAATCGAATAATTAGTCAGCATGGCGCAGGGCCAAAAGGGTTATCTATCCGAAAATTTATCCATAAACAATCGGAAGAAAACATAGTAGATCTGGCATCAAACATACAGTACAGAAAAACGGCGGAACAAATATCGAGGGACTTGCTCAAAGAGAATTATGAGGAAGAAATCCTGACCTTCCTAACGCAGTAGCTATATCCCTTTCTTCGCGGGGATGAAGTATTCTCATTTTAAACCTGCCGCAACCGTAAATAATGATTTCGGCCCAGCGAGACCAAGTAAATGAGGTATAAAAATGGGGTATAAAGCACTAAATATAATGGCCACGGAATATTGTCCATGAAATAAATGGCAATAAGGGTTGCTATAAGGGAGAAGGCAAATAACGGAAGCATCCATTTCGCTCCAACAAAGCCTTGGAGTAAAAGCTTTATATCGTCCCCTTCCTTCACATCCAACTGCACCCACCTGCTGCCGCACCAGTCAATCCGGGCCTGTACTCTGTGTTTACCCTCTTCAACCGGAATTTTGATTTTTCCTCCATTGGCTACTTCACCCACTTCCTTATCGTTAACGTATAGCTTTATGGAGCGAAACATATTTACATATTCCTTTTTACGCTCTATTGTAATTTCAGACATGATACCGGTATCAATCTTCGATAATTTCTTTTACACGGCCGACAATCCCGTCGTCAAGCATGACCTTAATTCCATGGGGATGATACGCTGATTTAGTAAGGATCCGCTTGACCACTCCTTCTGTCAATTCACCTGAACGCTGGTGATGTTTTTGCACCACGTTGACCAATTGTCCGACCGATACATCCTTATTATTTCTCCCGTCCATGATTATTCTGCTGTATTTATTTTCTCAAATCGCATGCCTTCTACCCTAAACCCGGATACCTTCCCTTCATTATCCCGGTAAAACGCTAGTTGGTCCAGGTCAACATCATCAATAAAGGTATCTTCTGCGGTACGGTATAAAGCAAATACGGTTTGATTATACCTTCCGAACAATTCGTCATTGTCAATCATGACCTGAATCGTGATGCCATCGGCGCTGGCATATTCCCCTACATATTCGACTTTTTCTTCTGGCGACAGTGGCATTTCAGTGATCACCGTTTGATCGAATATACCCCAATCGTAGTGCGTCGAAAAACTGCGAAGCAACTCAAAGATCATTGGCCAGCCGAGGTCATTATTGGTCATAATCGCAACGCCTTGTCCGCCATCCCGGGCAAATCCCATCAGGTAACATCTATACCCCTCGTTTGCTCCCCCGTGGCTGAACCGCAATGAGTCGGCAGCCCCTGCAACACCCGGACCCAGGCCCCAGTCGAAGTCATTTTTTTCGAGAATTGCCCTGGCGGTTTCTGAAGAAATAAATTCATTCTCCGAACCGTTGTAAGCGCGTTGCAGCGCCAGTGCCCATGTAGCTAAATCCGTGGGCGTTGTCCACAATCCGGCTGCCGCCATCTCCGGATAGGTATGCCACTTACCAGCCACCATCTGTCCGTCCGGACGATGCCCAATGGCAACGTTGTCGCGCATATTGTCTGGCAAAGGTTGCGCGTATGTACTGTGTGTCATACCCACGGGATCCAGGACATTTTTTTTCATAAATTCAGGGAAAGAATCATCCAATTGAGTTTCCAATGCATATTGCATCACCGTATACCCACCACCGGAATAACGCATCATCAGGCCGGGCAGGGTATCGACCCGCACCGGATCAGAATTGGCGGGGGGTAATCCTTCAAGTACCTCAATAGTCGAAGGAACTTTTTCATCGCTGGCATATCCTCGAAATCCATGCACCGTCAGTCCGCCGGTATGCGTCACAAGATGACGAAGGGTAACGGGCTGTTGTTGTGTAAAATCATTCTCCGGAATTTTCCAATCTCCCAGGTATTCATTCACAGGGGTATTCAATGATAATTCCCCGGATTCAACCAATGCCATCATTCCGGAGGCTGCTACCGGCTTGCTGATTGAAGCCGCCTGAAACCTCGTTTCTGTTGTTACAGGATGCAGGCTATCCTTGCTCAGAAATCCATAGGTTTTGGTCCATTGTATCTTGCCGTCTTCAAAAAAAGCGACGCTAACACCGGGCACCTTGTAGTGCCTCATACGGTCTTCCAGGGAATAATTTTTGACCGGCCGGCCTTCCACATACAATGTTGGGGTGAGCCCGTTTTCTACGGCGGAAATGTCTGAGGAAAAGTCATCGGGCGATGGCTTACTTTCCGGAGTGGA
>CAYGOW010000249.1:0-5850 GCA_964351425.1 uncultured Roseivirgaceae bacterium | reverse complement strand
AAACAACCGCCATCTCGACGGAGATGAAACAATATATTGATGCGGCGTTTGATCGTGCAGCAGGTAGTGTATTGGATTTTTTCCTTGAAATTAATCAGGCGATTTCGCGGGATTGGGATCATGAAATCAGGCTCGAAGAGAATATATTTTCGCCGATAGACTGCTTTCAACAGCGGGCAGGATCCTGTCGTGACCTTTCCTGGATGTTAATTAACATGCTTCGGTCAAAAGGATTTGCCAGCCGGTTTGTTAGTGGATACAGTTACGTGCCCGGAATGACCGAAGGACACGAATTACACGCGTGGCTGGAGGTATTGCTGCCCGGTGCAGGCTGGCTTGCCATGGACCCAACCCTTGGGTTGCTGGTAACCGAACAGCATATTCCCGTCGCGGCGAGTTATGATCCGGTCCGTACGCTTCCGGTCCAGGGATCCTACCACGGGGATGCCCATTCCGAGATGGAAACCAAAGTGTTTATTTCGGATCTGGATTAACCGTAAATTTCGTTCAGTACCCCTGCCAAACGGATTCCTGCCTGGTGAAGGCGTAGTTTTACCGTATCCCATGTCGCGTAAACATAGTCGTAAGCCAGGTTTTCATCCGCAGGGACGGCATAAACAAGTTCGCGGTACGACATAGATTCGGTCGCCCATTGCAGGACCGTATCGGATTGCCAGTCCAGAATCACGGTTTTACTGGTGTGATCCACCACTTGTGCCAGTTCGGTATAGCTAAATTCTTTTGATTCAATGATACGGGTGTCCCAAACGCTGTGAAGGTTAGTATTCGTACTCCAGAACCAGGTGACCTTGGCATCATTCCCGCCACGATCCAGCCCTGTGCCCACGTGTAGCGGCTGATGAATATCACCAACGAGGTGTGTGAGAATGCGGATATATTCCCGCTGTTGTGCCAGGGGCATGGTATCTTTATTTGACTTTAGTTCCGCTATGATTCGTTGTATGGTAGCGATGATGTCGCCGTTCGGATTTTTTTCTGCTGATTCATACGATTCTCCTTCCGGTATGGTAACCCAGTGCCAGTCACTCATATAGTCATACGTGCTGTCGGCCCGAACCTCATCCATCCAGGTGCTTGCCACAGCCAAGGATTCATGACCCATAATTTCGGCCAAGGCTTTTCGGGTTTTACGGTCCAGGTGCTCGGATGCAATTTTGCCAATGACACGGTGCCCTGTCTGGCCCCATCCCATGGACTGATAGGAGAAGGCAACGAAAAGCAGTAGGAAAAGTATTTTTTTCATGAGTTGCAAATCAATAAGTAAAGAGGAAAGATACGCAAACTTTAAAGTTGCTAAAAGAAGTCGTGTGTTAAGATAATTTGAAATATTACCAGGGAATTGGACCGTTGATCCTGAAACGATTCAATTCAATTTCACGGGAATGAAAAAGGGGGTTATTTTTTTTCGGGATTCTCCGTCTTTTCCAGATCAAAAAGGTCGCTGAGTACATCGATAAGATTCTCCGCGTCGCCCCGCTGACAGGCTGCTTTTAATTGTAAAACGGGAAGCTTCATAATTTTCTGCATCATCCCTTTGGTGGCTTTATCCATCAAGGCTGCTTCCTTTGGCGTGGCATTTCGCACATATTTCTCCAGTTCGCGCGCACGAATTTCTTCGAGTGCCGATTTGATCTTTTTGATCGTAGGGGAAACCACCATTTCGCGTGACCACGATTCAAATTCTTCCAGAGATTCATCGATAATGCGTTCCACATGCGGAATATGATCAATATTGTATACCAACGCACCCGGGATCTCCTCAATATGAAGGTCAACACTTCGGGGGACAGATAAGTCTATGAAAAATTTGAAACTAACGATGTCAATTTTTTCAATGATGTCACGGGTAATAAAAGGATCTTTGGTGGCCACAGATGAAATAATGACATCCGCTTTGCTGATCTCTTCCTCAAACTTTGAGAAAGGCGCCGTGGTAAATCCACATTCAGCCGCCATTTCTTCCGCTTTTTCCTGCGTTCGGTTAACAATAGTCACCGAATCAAACCGTGAATCCCGCAGGTTTTTACATACATCCTTTCCAATTTCACCCAATCCCAAAACAAGGATCCTTGGTGAAATAATTTCGGCAGACAAGTCTTCCACTAATTCTTTGGCAGCATAACTTATGGAAGCAGCTCCATCCCTGTAGGGGGTTTCCTGTACCACACGTTTATTTGTAAAGAAGATAGTATGCATAAGGCGATGGAGAAACGGACCCGCCATTTCAACATCGGCACTCCATTGATAGGCCCGCTTGACCTGGTTGGAGATTTGAATGTCCCCGACAACCTGGGCTTCGAGGCCCATACTTACCCGGAACAAATACCTTACGGCCTCTTCTGCGTCGAGCTGACTGGAGAAAAAGCCTTCAATTTTTTCAGAGGCAATTCCCTTGATGGAGGCAATTCCCTTGACAATGTCCCGGGTGAGATCTTCCTCACTGGAATAGTAAATCTCCGTACGGTTACATGTAGAAAGGACCAACGCCTCTTCGGCATCTGTAAATTCTTTCACAAAATCCAATACCTTCTTGCATTCCATTTCATCCAATGCAAGTTGCTCCCTGATCTCGATCGGGGTTTGCTTAAATGAAAGACCTACAATTTTAAATGTACTGGGCATAACTGATTTTGTATCCTGCAAATTTAACTATCTGTACAACTATTGAAAATTCCTGGGTATGATTTATGTCATATTCCGACTTAGTTTAGAACCACTCTAAATAAGAATAAATTCCATTTTCAGGTATTTCGTAACCTTCCTACGAAATTATTCGTAATAAACTTTTGTAATCCATTACTTTTTGAATACTATTGTAATACGAAGCTATTCGTAGATAAAAATTATACACTCAAAATAAGCAACCAGATGAATTCGAAACCCACTGAAAAAGAGCTGGAGATCTTGCAGGTACTATGGCAGGAGGGTCCTGCAACGGTCCGTGATGTCAATGACAAGTTGTCCGAAAAGCGTGAGATAGGCTATACCACCACGCTTAAAATTATGCAGATCATGCATGACAAGGGACTGGTCACCCGGAAAAAGGACGGCAAAACACATATTTACGAACCCACCTTATCCGAACAGGACGCGCAATCGTCGATGATCAAGGACCTCATGGATACGGCATTCAAAGGATCCGCCATGCGGCTGGTCATGGGAGCGTTGGGCGCCAGAAAATCTTCTCCGCAGGAGCTTGAAAAAATCCGGGAGTATCTCGATTCATTGGAAGGAGGTGACAAATGAACGCGTTAACCTATTATCTGTCTCCCCTGGCCGAGGGCTGGGTGCTGACTCTTTTTCATTCACTTTGGCAGGGTGCCTTGATTGCCGGATTGGTTTTTCTGATTCTTTGGATGTTTCAGGTGACTAATCCACGCATACGCTATGGTGTAGCACTGGCGGGACTTTCGGTCTTTGCGCTCGCCATGGCCATTACACTATTCCAGGTGATGCCATCGCCATCATCTACAGAAAACGCTGTTTCATCTACTACCCAGGTCACCTTAACGCAATTCGTTGCAGAAGGTATAGTGGCATCCGAAGGAGGGTGGGGACTATTAAATGTTATTCGCGACAACATGCCCTTCATTTTAAAAATATGGGCTGTTGGCGCCATTCTGCTCCTTTTCAGGATCATTGGGGGCCATCAATACCTGCAAAAAATCATGCGGCGCGGAGAGGATACCGTACCTGAAACATGGCTGCGATCCATTGACCGTATTGCTGAGCGATTGAATATCCATCGTTCGATTACTGTGCTTCACTCGTCCCATGTGGACATGCCGATGGTATTCGGGCATTTGAAGCCCGTACTTCTCTTGCCCGTCTCGTTACTGTCCGGAATGAGCCAGGATCAGCTGGAAGCTATCTTTGCTCACGAACTGGCGCACATAAGGCGCAATGATTACCTGGTAAATATGGGGCAGCAGGTTTTGGAGGCATTCTTTTTCTTTAATCCATTTGTCTGGATTCTTTCGAATCATCTGCGTTCCGAACGTGAAAAATGCTGTGACGACCTCGCTATGGAAATATGTCAGAATGAGCGAAGGTATGTTGAAGCCTTATCGACACTTGAATTGTACCGGGTACATTCACCTGAGAATGCTATGATGCTTCTGGGAAAGAAGGGTGAGCTATTGGCACGGATTAAGCGTCTGACGGATCCATCTTCAGGTGAAGTGGGCAGTTCGAAATGGGTAGTCATGATCGTCCTTTCAGCATCCTTTTTCCTGTTCAGTTATTTCACGAATGCACCCAAAGAGGCTGAAGGTGATGCTCAAATAGCCCAGGTGGAGCAGTCACTCGTTGCGGGAATTCCTGCTTCCATATTGACCAGGAGGGATACGGTGCCTAAAAAACCTGCTAAAAAGCAGACAGTGATTGTGCAAGGGAAACAAAATGAAATTGTCGAGGAGAGCATTGATGAAGATGGGAAAGTTCATGTCTATCGCTATTACTCTTCTCCCGATGCGGATGTGAAAGTTTATGTTCCTTCGTCAGATTCAGACGTGCAGTTTTATGTTCAGCAACAAGCCGGGGACAGCATCATAGAATTGTCTTTTGGAGAAGGAAATAATTTTACTTTTGCGATGCCGGATATTGACATGGACATGGATTTGGATGTAAATGGATGGGTATCCGATTCGCCGACTTCATGGGCTTTCGTTGTATCACCGGATACTATTCCAGGTTTGCGCTGGATGATGCGGGACTCACTACTCAGTGAGGAAGACCGAGAAGCAATGCGTGAGGCTCAGGAAGAATTGCGAAAAGCGCAGGAGATGATGCGTGAGGAACAAAAGCGCATGCGTGAAATCATGCGGAAGTACCGCGAAGAGAACCCTGATCTGGTACGTGAACAACAACGTGCGCTTGAAGAACTCCACCGGGGACTACGCGAAAAGGAGCATGAAATGCGAATCCGGGGATTTGCTGGAGATAGAGATATTGCAATCCAACGGGTATGGCGCGATCAGGAGCGATTAACCCAGGAAGAAATGGAACGGGTACAAAGAGAAGTAGCACGGGCGCAAAAGGAAATTGTCCGCGTACGTCCCATTGTGCAAGGGTACCGTTTTTCGGGAGAGGCTAATTTGCACCGCAACCGGCTGGAAGGTTTCAAGCAGGAAGTCATTGAACTGTTAAAACAGGATGATTACCTGGATCAGGACGATGAACTGCGAAAAATGGAACTGACCGAAGATTACTTTAAGTATAACGGCAAGAAAGTAAAAGGCGGCGATTTTCAAAAATACCTGAATGCGTATCAATCCAGGTTTGGTGCCCTGGAGGGCAAGATTAACATTCAGCTGGATTAACAAGTATATTGGTTGTAAAAGAAAAAAGTCGCGGCTTGAGAGCTGCGACTTTTTTTGTATGGGTTTTGGTGGTGTTTACTTACATTTTGCAGAGGCACCGGATTGAACCCGAATCATGGTCCGGGGCTTTACCCGACGTTTTATTTGAATGGGATACGGGGTCCTTTAGAGCTGCATACCAAACCTGATTTCCTCGGCGGCTCCCTGATTATATTCAAACGCCAGTTTCTCATAATTCACCAGGTCAATAATTGACCCGACAAAACACAATCCGATGGTGAAGAAATAAAGCAGGCCCATGCCGATCTGGTTCAAAAGGAACCGTTGTAAACCAGGCACAATCAACAGCCCGATAATCGAGAAAATGAGAATGTCCTGAGGATTTTTACGACGGGTACGGTAAATGTTAGCAAACTTTTGCGCTTCCATTTCCGTCATTCCATCCAGCAATGACTGAATGTATTGTAATTCTTGTCCTTTTATTTCGGGTAATAGGTCGAGTGCTTTA
>CAYGOW010000248.1:0-5856 GCA_964351425.1 uncultured Roseivirgaceae bacterium | reverse complement strand
GAACGGGCAGCTTGTCTACGCCAAAGGATATGGAAGTGCTGACCTGGAACATGACATTCCAATCACCCCGTCCTCAGTCTTTTACCTGGGTTCGGTCTCCAAGCAGTTTGTTACCTTCTGCATTCTCCTGCTGGAGGAAGAAGGTAAAATCAACCTGGACGATGAGATTCAGGTGTACCTCCCCGATTTTCCGCGCTATGAGTCCCCGCTTACCATCCGGAACTTCATCCACCATACCAGCGGCGTTCGGGATTACCTAACCCTGATGGGCATCAAAGGGAGAAGTTATCTTGACCACATTACCGCGGAGGAAGTATACGCATTGATCAAAAGGCAGGACGAACTCAACTTTACGCCGGGCGAAAAATACCTCTACAGTAATTCCTGTTATTTCATGCTTGCCATGATTGTCGAACAAGCATCTGGGCAATCCTTACGCGACTATGCGCAGGAAAACGTATTTGGTCCGTTGGGAATGACACATTCTCTTTTCTATGATGACAATACGGACCTTATCAAAAACAGGGTTTTCAGCTATGAGAAAACAGACGATGGATTTAACAACCTCATCCTTCGCTTTGACATGGTGGGTTCCGGTGGCGTCTATTCTTCTATTGAGGATATGGTTAAATGGGACCAGAATTTCTATGACAACAAACTTGGAAAAGGAGGTAATGCCATCATTGATAAAATGCACGAGGAAGGAAAGTTGAACAATGGCGAAAGCGCCGGTTATGCCTTTGCCGTACAAAATGGAGAATACAAAGGCCTCCGTACGGTAAGCCATGGGGGCTCACTAGCCGGGTACCGATCCACCTTGCTTCGTTTTCCTGATCAGGAATTTTCCGTAATTATTCTGGCCAACCGATCAGATGCCAATCCGGGTACCCTGTCTTACCGGGTGGCAGATATTTTTCTGGAAGATGAACTTGTTGTCGAAGAGGAGGTCGTTACCCTGGAGAAAGAAACCATGGAAAAAGAAAATATCACGGCGGAACAAATGACCGGGACGTATATGATAGATCCTGGGTTATATCTTGAAGTGAGTCTGGCAGGTGATTCGCTATTCATCCACCAGACATGGAATGGCTCAAAATATGCCGTGTTACCTGTTGACAAAAACACCTATTCCGATCCCAATAATGGAATAATTTTCCGTTTTTCCCAACTTTCAGACGGAGCAGTGCAAGTCCTCTCAGTGACACAAAATGGCAGGGAATCCAACTATCCCAGGCGAAAGGAGGTTGACCTTAGTAACATTCAACCGGCAGAATACGTGGGGAACTACTACAGCCCCGAACTGGATGCCACCGCAAAGATTTACCTGGAGAATGACTCGCTTCACATTGTCGTCGGGACCCGCGAGCCGGAGCCCATGGAAATATATCTTCGCGACCAGTACCTCAGCGGATTTACCCTGATGAGATTCAAGCGCGAAAAGGGAAAAATTACCGGATTCGAAATGGATGCGGGACGAGTTACCAACCTGAAATTCAGCAAAACAGCACAGTAATATAATGCCATGAAAACCACTCCACACAAACTACTTTTCCTGGTCACTGCACTACTCGTAACATGTTGCCAGCCTGAACCTGCTCAAGAAGCAGAACCTCCTGAACCCTGGTATGCAGGTGAAATCATTGACCTGACTCATGCGTTCGATTCAGCCACCATTTACTGGCCTACTGAAAAAGGGTTCGTACTGGAAAAGGGATTTGAAGGCTATTCCGAAGCCGGGTTTTTCTATGAAGCCAATGCCTTTTACTCTGCGGAACATGGGGGTACCCATCTCGACGCACCGGTACATTTTGCCGAAGGAAAACAAAGTGTCGAAGAAATCCCGTTAAGCCGGCTGATTGGACAAGGGATTGTGATTGATGTGAGTGAAAAATGTGACGAGAATGCCGATTACCTGGTTTCGGTAGATGATTTTATTGCATGGGAAGAAGTCCACGGAGCAATTCCGGATAATACACTGGTACTCATTCGGACCGGGTATGGCCAGCGCTGGCCGGACCGTGCCACCTATTTGGGCACTGAAGAAATGGGGCCGGAGGCTGTGGCGCTCTTGCACTTTCCCGGACTTCATCCGGATGCGGCCACATGGTTAGTAGAGAACCGAAATATTGCGGCATTAGGGATTGATACACCGAGTATTGATTACGGGCAGTCGGCCTTGTTTGAAAGTCACCGGATCCTGTATGATAAGAACATCCCGGGGTTTGAAAACGTCGCCAATATGGATCGATTGCCGGCCAAAGACTTTACGATTATTGCTTTGCCCATGAAAATCCAAAGTGGTAGCGGCGGTCCCTTGCGAATCATCGCGGTGCTCTAACGGAAAAAGCAGTCCCTGATCAACTGACTTGTGGCCTATTGATTGGAAACTGCCGTTTGACACAATTCCTTTTGACGGAAGATGATCCTTAATAAATGTCGAAGTTCAGTTTAAGGACGTCGGGATTTTCATTGGAGAAAGTCTGCTCATTAAAATACTCCTCGGCTGAATTTCCCTCTTCCGAAGCACGTAATGTATAGTTGACTGACATCGCCATATCATTGTATTCCCTGAATTCCCCAATCGGAATCAATCCCCGGCTTACAAAAGTGGTTCCATCCGTCGAGATAAATAATTCAACTTTCTTGATGGTCGTATTAGTCACCTTGATCGTGTATTGCGGAACATTCGCGTCATCCTCGCTGCAACCAGTTACAACAAACAGAAAAAGTAATGCAATCGCTAAAAAAATGTGTTGCCTTTTCATAGTATTAATTTTTCCAAATATCTAAAGTTTCCTGTTCCGCATTTTATTGAATTTGTCAACAACGCCACCCACGTACTTTTACCCACAAAAAAACAACCAAATAGAAGCTCTAATAATCGAGGATTGGCTATTTCCGGTATCGTGAGGGAGAATGAAATGAAAATTTATCCAATCAACCTTTTTATCCGCTTGCAGTGATTCAATATATGCCGTTAATTGATTGAAAACCATAGCTCCACTCCAATAAAACGCCTCAAGCGAACCCTGTTTACAGATAAAAGCAAGGCAAATATTACATATCGTATAATTTTTTAGTTATCTGCTTGGTGTCAAACCCTTTCGCAGGTATTTTGCACAAAATTTTTTTGTCTATGCGATTATTTTTTAAGCTGGTAGCCATTTTTACGGCTGTCCTATATTCGTTCGGCTCAATTGCCCAGACCGGACCAGGTGGTGTCGGAAATGAAAGCGGCAGTGGGGCCCAACCAAAACTCACGTTCTGGTTGGACGCCTCCGAACTATCACTGGCCAATGGGGCAGATGTCTTAACATGGGTTGATAAATCCGGTAATGCCCGGACTTTTTCCGCGGCAACTGCCACCAGCCCGTTATTCACAAGTTCGGGACCCAACGGAAATCCCTATGTGACCTTTTCGAAATCAGATAATCGGATTGTATTGACTCCGTTTGATGATATGCCGGACAGGGAAATTTCGGTCATGATCGTATATCGTACGACCGACTCAGGAGACGGCCTTTTATCCTATGCCGTATCCGGCAATGACAATGAATTTTTGATCTTTGACAACAATGCCATTCGTACCTACATTGATCAAAGCAACAATAACTCCGGCGAATCATTTAACTCGGGCGCATGGCAAATCTACGGCATGAAATGGCAGAGCAGTGATGGGTCCCTTGAGCTGTTCCGCAACAATTCCCTCGTCCACAGTGCTACGCATCAGACCGGTAGATCTATGACAAACGGAGGGTCCATGGCCATAGGAAATGAGCAGGACGGGGTGAATTCAGGCTATTCTGCCAGTCAGGCATTCTCTGGAGGCATCGCAGAAATCATCCTCATGGATCATTATCTCACAGACCCTGAACGACAAAGCCTTTCCAATTACCTCAGTAGTAAATATGACATTAGCATTGCCAGCGACCTGTTTGCCGGGGATACACCTGGCAATGGAAATTTTGATCTGGACTTGATTGGAATCGGACAAGCCAATGGTGATCAGCATACGTTGAGTGCCGCCGCAGGCTTAACCCTGACCACAGAGGGAAGTTCGCTCGACCAAAATAATGAATTCATCCTCGCGGCACATGCGACACCCACAAATTCAATCTCCACCGCGAACTTACCCGCCGGCGTTGAAGAACGATGGTTGCGTGATTGGTATATTGACAAAACCGGAACTGTTGGCGCGACCATAGGCTTTGATTTTACGACCGGAATCGGCGGGCAATATCCCGCAGATAATGGCGATTATGTTTTACTCCGTTGGAATGGCACCTCCTATGATGATACTGGCATCAGCGGATCCGTATCTGGTACTCAGATTCGATTTATCGTTGACAATGCTTCACTGACCGATGGACGTTATACTCTCGGGACAACGGATGCTACGGCTTCGCCCCTGACCGGGGTCTCCAACCAAATCTGGTACAGCTATCAGACAGGTGACTGGACCGATCCGCTTACCTGGACATTAGACGGTAGTGTGACGCCAACCTACAACAATCCGGGCGGAAATACCCCTTCTGCCATCGACGATGTTGTCATTACGAATGGGCGAACCGTGACCATGGATATTGACGGGTTGGAAGCCGCTGGTCTGGAGGTTACCGGAACGCTTGATGTTGGAAGTACCGAGAGCCATGTTTTTCAATCCATCTCTGGTACAGGCAGGATACGTCTCTCAGGAAATGGCGCTAATCAGGATAATTTCCCTACCGGAAATAGTACAGATTTTGAGAGTTCTTCAGGCGGAACCGTAGAATGGTACGGCAGTTCGATCACTTTGAACCAGGTAAGAACATTCAACAATATGGAAATTAACCTGGACACCTCCGCTGATGATGCGGTACTCCTGGCAGATTATTCCCTGAACGGCGAATTACTCATTACACGGGGGACCCTTCAGTTTAATGATAATTCCTCAACAACAAATTTAAATATCGAGGTTCAGGGACCTGTGATTGTTCAGTCCAATGGGAGAATTTCTACCGGATCAGCCAATGCGCGACATGAGTTTACTTTGTTTGGGGACTTGATTAACAACGGGGGCATTATGTCTTTTTCTAACCGAACGGCGCCCGATTATACGAGCGAAGCTACGGATGGAATCGTAGATATTAATTTCAGAAACAACACGGCCAATCAGGAAATCATTTGTAATGGAACCTCGGAATTTTACCGGATCGAAATCGATAAAGGCACAGACCAAACCTATCGCCTCGAAATCAGCGCATCCAATGCCGGAAACTTTGCGCTATACGGCCCAACCAACAATGGCCATGGATCAAGTACCCAGTTAACCACCAATGACAATGCTTTGGGCCTGCTGCGGGGAACTGTCAAATTAAATGAGAACGTAATAATTCCCCGTCTGAATAACGGCGGTAATTACAACATTTCGGAGGCAGCCAGAATCTGGGTGGATGGAGGAGCTGTCACCAAGGCTTCCGGTACGGCAATTGTCATTTATGGTGCCCTTCAGCTATCCGGTGGCACCATAGACGCACCCATTCAGAGTGGACTTACCACACGAAACAACGGTAATATTATTGTATCGGGAGGAATTTTGAATACACGTCAGATCAGAACATCGGTACTTGGTATCGACAATGTAGGCGGATATACGCAAACCGGTGGTGAGGTTTACGTCAACGGAGGCAGCTACAATACAGATTACTATGCCTTTAGCCTTACTTTTCCCGGAAATACCTTTACGATGACCGGAGGTATCCTGCAGGTACGTGGAGTTTCTGGCGGAGGACCCACCGGACGACAAGGCGGCATCTTTATCAATGTAAAAGAGGGAAATTATAATGTCACCGGGGGTACTGTAATCATGGAAAACAC
>CAYGOW010000247.1:0-5867 GCA_964351425.1 uncultured Roseivirgaceae bacterium | reverse complement strand
CATAAGACTCTTCTCTTTCTCTACGGTCCATGTCCATCCCTTCAAGTGGCGGGTCATGCGCTGCTTCAATTTTTTTCGATACTGCTTCAGCCCCCATGGATAATTCCACAACTGACCCAACATCATCGGGACTGCAGGTATAATACAGTGTTACTTCATAAGTACCGGGTGCTACCACATCCACGTCCCAGGTAATTTCATCTTCAAGGTTTACCCAGTTGGTGAAAAAAGAGCAGTTAGGCCATCGGTTTGAACGTTGGATTTCTCCATGTGCCGTCCCGTCACGCGCCGGTATCTGGGTATAGGTGGCATCGGGGTGACCAAGCGGGAATGTCCGCTCATCCGTAGCTGGAAGCTCACTGGCCACATTCCTAATGTATTCCTCCCTCGCTTGCAGAAGCGAACGGTAATCCTCCGGATTTTCATCTCGCAGGTCCTTTGTTTGGCTTCGATCATTCAAAATATCATACAGCCCTCCCTCATGATCCAGGCGATGCTGCTGGTTGCGCGCACTGATACGCCCATTCCATTGATTAAACAATATACGCCCATTGTCTGCTGCAGGCTCATCGCTAACGAGCCAGGACGCCAGGCTGATTCCATCCAGGGGTTTGTCCTGCTCCGCCGGAATCCCGGCCAACCCCGTAAGTGTGGGCAACAGGTCAATCGCTCCGGCAATACCCTTGACCGTCTTGCCCGCCGGTATTTCGCCAGGCCAGCGAACAAATAACGGAGTACGTACACCCCCTTCGTCCGTTGATCCCTTCCTCCCTTTCATCGACCCATTCCACCGATAACTATTCGGTCCGTTATCATTAAAGTAAACGATGATTGTATTTTCATCCAGACCAAGAGCCTCCAGCCTTTCCAAAATACGACCCACATTAAAGTCTATATTCTCACACATCGCTAGTGCGGCCCGTGTGAAATCAGGATCTTCTTCATGGATGGAATCCGCCTTCATCGTAAGGTTCAGGTCGGCAAATCGCTGCCATAAGGAATCGGGCACTTGCATCGGACTGTGCGGCGTATTGTACGGCAGGTAAAGAAAAAAGGGTTCATCCCGGTGCTCTTCGATGAATGCCAGTCCATGGTCGGTCAGGTCATCCGGTAAATATCCCTCACCATAAACGATCTCCCCATTGTGTTCCAGCATCGGAGAAAAATAATCCCCCCAATGCCCGGAACAAAACCCGTAGAAGTCATCAAACCCGCGGCCGTTCGGATGATAGGGATATTGCATGCCACTGTGCCATTTACCATAAGCAGCCGTAGCATAGCCGGCATTCCTGAAGTGTTCGGCGATTGTGGTTTCATCCAGGTCAATGCGTTCGCCTCCTTCCGAAGTATCATATACCCCGCTTCGCACCGCATATCTTCCGGTCAGGAATTCCGCCCGGGTAGGCGAACAAACGGGTTGTACATAAAAATTCTCAAAATAAGCCCCTTCCAGCCCAAGACGGTCAATGGATGGTGTCTTCAGGTTTGTATTTCCCGTAAAACTAAAATCTCCCCAGCCCTGATCATCCGATAAAATGACAATGATATTCGGAGGCCTTGATTCAGCAGTGGATGTCTTATCTGGTTCAGGTTTAGATGAGCAACCGATATAAAGCAGGGAAAGCAGGAGAATAAATCGATACATAAAAGCAATATATGCCTACACAGGGGAAAATGAAAATGCTATTCATTCAGAAGATACAGATTTAGAAGCTCTCCCCTCTCGTGACCTTTCGACAGGATTCCCCTTGGTCGGCCTTACCTCAAATAATGCCATTATGTCGCATTATTTTGAATGAAAATGGCTAAAAACTGTCAATATGGCGCTCTTTCTTCAAGTTTTTAGACAAAAAACAGGTTGGGATGAAATTTGATTCCTGGTTCATCAGCAAGTAGCAACAAAAAATTTTACCATTATGACACTTATAAAATACAATCCGCTTAACGATTTTGTCCCTACCACATTTGGGGGACTGGTCGAAAATATGCTGAATGAAACAGCTGCCCGCGAACGGGTTTTTACACCGGCTGTAGATATTCTCAAGCACGAAAAATTCATTGAATTACATGTAATAGCTCCTGGTATGGCCAAGGAAAATTTCCATCTGGATCTCAACGAGGACAGACTGATCATCTCCGGGGAGCGTGTAATGGCTGAAGACTTGAAGGATAATTACAAAACCCTGGAATCAAGATTCGGCAAATTTCAGCGTGTGTTCAAATTGAACAAGGACATTAACGCAGAAAAAATTTCCGCTAAATACGAAAATGGAATCCTGATGATTAATCTGCCTTTGGTAGAGAAAAAGGATTCAAAGAAGACAATCAAGATCAGCTAACAGGATAGCTGAGGTTAGTGGTTAGCAAGCCGATGGAAGTAATTCCAGCGGCTTTGCCGTTTAAAAGCGTACCAGGTGATTGCGTAACAGGAATTCTTCGTAGGCGTCGCGATATCCTCGTACACCAGGAGCCTGCTTCAAAGCTTCATAGTAGCATTGCTGTGCGTCGGCAAGAAGATTTTTTGATTCGTAAAACCCGGCCAGGATCAATAGTTCAGCCGAATTCGTCCCTGAAGCCACATCACGGATTTCTTCTTCCAACTCAATTCTGTCAGAATCCGATAATCTCTTCAGTGCATAGGTTTCAGAACTCACTTCGCTGGCCCCTTCCACCTCGATATGGACCAGAAGGATATTGGCATGCCGAAGGTCTTCCAGCGAAAGATCAATGAATACTTCATTTGTTCGGACTTTCTCCCGAACTAATTCTTTGTCGTGCATGTCACGAATGATCACATCAAACGTGGCATTCTCCACAGCTTCCCAACGAAGAAAAACACGTTCATTCAGGACTTTCACAGCTGAGGGGATATATAATCTTATTTTGCGTTGCACGTCCAGTTCATTCCGCATTTCATAAGCAGAAGCAACCAGTCGGTTCTTCTTGGATTCTGGCGACATGTTGCCTGCCGCTATCTCCGCATATCGCATCGCATGTGGATAGGCATCCACTGATTCAGCCAGTTCTTCAAGGTTTTTTACCTTGAATATACCCGCCTCCTTCAATTCAAGGATGCTCCCCGAGATATGTACGATTGCCATATAACCGTTCGGTCCGATGACAATATCTTCATTTGGGTAAATCAGTAAACCGGCTGCCGGGGATTTGACTTCCATCCCATTTTTAACCTGTACATTACCAGAATGCAGCAAAAGTCGAAATGCCACCTGCTGGCTCCAGGCAAAAGAGCTGATCAATAAAAAAAGCGATATGGGAAGGATCTTTTTCATACTCAGATAAAAAATGATTCAACGGTATATACGTGCTAATGATTTTTGGTAAACAGTGATTCATCGAAAGTATCCTATTAGGCGCCCGATTTAGCCTCTTTCTTTTTAACTTAACCCCCTCAGGGCGATGAATAAACGTAAAAGACTCACTGCAGAAGAATATGCCAAGGGTATCCGAAATGGCGACCGGCTCATCCTTAGTCGCGCCATTACGGTGGTGGAAAGCTCATTGGCATCCGACCAAAAACTTTCCGCTGACCTTATCGAATTACTGCTTCCCGAAACGGGTAAGGCCCGGCGAATCGGTATCACCGGGGTTCCTGGCGTTGGTAAAAGCACATTCATTGAAGCTTTCGGGATGTACCTGGTAAATCAGCATCACAAGGTTGCGGTTCTCACTGTTGACCCCAGCAGCACCAAAACCCGGGGCAGCATTCTTGGTGACAAAACAAGAATGGAAGAATTAAGTCGTCATCCCGACGCGTATATCCGTCCGTCCGCAACTGGTTCAACCCTCGGTGGCGTGGCCAATGCCACCCGAGAAGCCATGTTACTGTGTGAAGCGGCAGGATTTGACATTATCCTGGTCGAAACGGTTGGGGTGGGTCAGTCGGAAATTGCTGTCCGCAATATGGTCGATTTCTTTCTTTTGCTCATGCGCGCAGGTGCGGGTGATGAGCTACAGGGCATAAAAAAAGGAATAATGGAAATGGCAGACGGACTGGCCATTACAAAAGCGGATGGAGATAATGTCATGGCCTCCCGGCAAGCACGGGCTTCCTATGAGAATGCATTCCACCTGTTTCCGCCAAACCCATCCGGCTGGAGACCGAAAGTGTCTGGCAACTCATCAGCGATTATTATTCGCTCCTGGATAGCAAAAATTTACTTGATACTATCCGGCAGGAACAAAACCTTACCTGGTTCCATGAGATGATAGATCACATGCTCAAACAGGAATTTTATTCTCAGCCAGGAATGACTGATAAAATCAAAGCGGTCGAGCGAATGGTTATGAATGGCAAATTAACTCCCTTTGTAGCTGCGCAGTCGCTTGTCTCTCCTACAAACGAAAGCACAAAGTGAAAAAATACTGGATTTTAGTCATTCTCCCGCTAATCTGTCTTGCCTGTCAGCCCGAATCACAACAAGACAACAACGTCTCAGCCGGCTCCTCAACCTTGCCCATCGAATATGCTACGGGTTTTTCAGCCAGTCAGGAGAATGGCTATTGGCAGCTCACCATTCACCATCCTTACCCGGAAGCCAAACGACCCTTTACTTATTTGCTGGTACCGGAAAATATGCCCGTTCCGGATCACCCCGCGGCCACCCAGATAATAAGGACCCCCATCAGCCGGTTGATTGCGACCTCGACGACTCATATCCCCCTGCTCGATTATTTACAGGCAACCAACGCACTCGTAGGGTTTCCCAATCCTGACTATATCAGTTCGGAAAAAATGCGCGCGCGAATTGACGAGGGTAAGGTGGTCAATGTGGGAATGGATAAAGCACTGGAACTTGAAAGTATCATGGCATTAACGCCTGATCTGATCATGTCGTATTCTCTGTCATCGGATATCGGACAGTTAGAGCGGCTGCGAAAAGCGGGTATTCCTTATCTTCTGAATGCGGATTACCTGGAATCCCATCCCCTGGGACGTGCCGAATGGATCAAGGTCGCTGGTTTATTGCTTGACAGAACCCGTATGGCCGATTCAGTTTTTAACGAAATAAAGAAGTACTACCTCGAATTGACCGACAAGGTAGCACAGGTTGAAATCAAACCTACTGCCCTGAGTGGCATTGTCTATGGGGACAGCTGGTTCATGCCTGGCGGGGAAAATTATGCGGCCGGTCTGATGAAAGATGCGGCCATCCAATATCTATGGGGCGACAACACCTCTGCCGGCTTCCTTGAATTGAGTTTTGAATCCGTATTAAAAAAAGCCCAGGAAGCAGATCTGTGGATTGGTGTGGCGTCATTCAATTCACTGGATGCATTGGCAGCCGCCGAACCCCGGTATAAGAACTTCAAGGCCTTCCGGGAAGGGAATGTCTTTACTTACAACCGGCGGATTGGCGCAACCGGTGGCAACGAATACCTCGAACTTGGCTATTTACGCCCCGATTTGATCCTTGGCGACCTGGTACACATAGCACATCCTGATTTACTTCCGGAACATTCTATGTATTTTTACAGGCGTCTGGAATGAACCGTATCTCACTATACTGGATAGTCTTATTGTCAATTTTTCTGATCCTGCTGATCGCCAGCATAGGGTTGGGAAGTGTCTATATCCCGTTCAACGACCTGGTGCAAATTTTAACCGGAGACATTCCCACGCAGGAAGTTCATCAAACCATCATTTACGAATTCAGGATCCCACGAGCACTGACGGCGATCGTGGCTGGTGCCGGATTATCATTGTCAGGCCTGCTTATGCAAACGCTATTTCGGAATCCGCTGGCTGGACCCTTTGTACTCGGGATTAGTTCCGGGGCAAGCATGGGTGTCGCCCTGGTTATGCTGGCAGGGATCGGTTCGGCAGCCATCCTGGTGGGATGGGGAAT
>CAYGOW010000246.1:294-5876 GCA_964351425.1 uncultured Roseivirgaceae bacterium | reverse complement strand
TGCACCGCCTGGTACAGGACGGAAGGATCCACCCGGCACGCATTGAGGAAATCGTGGCTAAAACCACAAAAAATATTGAAGAGGAAATCATTGAGATCGGCGAGCGAACGGTCATTGACCTGGGCATTAATGGCCTTCATCCGGAATTGATTAAAATGGTTGGTCGTATGCGATTCCGTTCCTCCTATGGTCAAAATCTTTTACAGCATTCACGGGAAGTCGCGAATCTATGCGCGACAATGGCCTCTGAAATTGGATTAAACCCCAAGCAGGCCAAACGTGCCGGACTGCTCCATGATATCGGTAAAGTGTGGCCGGAAGAACCTGAAAAGCCACATGCCATTCTTGGAATGGAACTTGCCCAAAAATACAAGGAGCACCCGATTGTCTGTAATGCCATAGGTGCCCACCATGACGAAATTGAAATGACCTCACTCATTTCTCCGATTATCCAGGCATGTGACGCTATTTCTGGTGCCCGCCCAGGCGCCAGGAGAGAGGTTATGGAAAGCTATATCAAGCGCTTGAAAGAGCTGGAAGCGCTTGCTTTAGGCTTTGACGGTGTCCATAAATGTTACGCCATCCAGGCCGGGCGTGAACTGCGGGTGATGGTAGATGCAGACAACGTAAGTGACCAGCGAGCCGGTCAGCTATCATTCGATATCTCTCAGAAAATTGAAAAAGATATGCAGTACCCCGGCCAGATCAAGGTAACCGTTATTCGGGAGATGCGCTCGGTGGCCTACGCAAAGTAATCTTTTCTGAACTACAGGTAAGCCGTAAGAATCAGTTGTTCTGTTAAACGATCCTTTCTGGTCGATTATGTTTATCGGCAGGAAAAACTTACCTTTCTTCTACAATCAGCCGCACGCTGTGTGACTTATGTTACACTACCGGGTGGCGATGTTGTATAGCTTTGCTCATGTGATTAAGCGATACATATGGGGCTCATAAAAAAATTCTTACCTATAGCCAACTGGCTGCCACGGTACAAAAGAGAATACATCAATGGTGATGTGTTTGCAGGTCTGACCGTAGGCGTCATGCTCATTCCACAGGGTATGGCATATGCCATGATTGCCGGTTTACCTCCGGTGTATGGTTTGTACGCATCGATCGTCCCGCAAATTATATACGCCATGTTTGGAACTTCCAGGCAACTGTCTGTTGCCCCGGTAGCCATGGACTCCTTATTAGTTGCTGCCGGCGTTTCAATGATGGCTACTGAGGGAACAGAAGCATATATTCTTCTGGCTATTTTAGTCGCCTTTTTCATGGGAGCATTCCAGCTATTGCTGGGAATCTTTCGGCTCGGGTTCATCACTAACCTTCTGTCAAAACCTGTCATCAGCGGCTTTACCTCCGCGGCGGCCCTTATCATCGGATTAAACCAATTAAAATACCTGATGGGCACGGACATCATCAAAAGTAACCGTGTCATTGACATTATTATTGATGCTGGGGGAAAACTAACGTCTACCCATTTACTCACCCTCGGAATAGGGATAGCAGGGATCGTCATTATTAAATCCGTAAAAAAAATACATAAAGCTATCCCGGGGGCCTTATTAGCCGTGGTTCTGGGCACGGTGGTTGTCTATTTTTTCCAGTTGAATACTTCCGGTGTGAGTATCGTTCAGAATATTCCGGATGGACTCCCCGCTTTCAAACTACCCGACTTCAGTGTGGGTGATATATCGCAGTTGATCCCGCTGGCTTTGACCATTTCCGTTGTTGCCTTTATGGAAGCTTTTTCGGTGGCCAAAGCAATTGAGGCCAAAAAACGCAATTACAAAGTTCAACCAAATCAGGAATTGATCGCTCTCGGGGCAGCTAACCTGATAGGGTCACTCTTCCAGTCGTATCCCGTTACGGGTGGATTCTCACGCTCCGCGGTTAACTACCAGTCCGGTGCCCATACACCTGTGGCCTCCATCATTAGTGCTGTCCTGGTTGGACTCACCCTGATTTTCCTGACACCGCTATTCTATTATTTACCGGAAGCTATCCTGGCCTCAGTAATTATGGTAGCCGTGGCCGGCTTAATTGACATTGGGTATGCCCGGCAGCTTTGGCATGACAGCAAAGTCGAATTTACCCTGTTGCTGGTCACATTCCTGGTCACACTCCATTTCAGCATGGTGCCGGGTATCGTCACAGGTATTGTCCTATCCATTCTTGTCCTGCTGTACAAAGCTGCTTATCCGCATATTGCCAAGCTTGGCCGGATTCGAAACCACCGTGAATTCAGAAACCTCTCGCGTTTCAAAGATTTAGAAAAGTGGGATGACTTACTTATTCTTCGGGTGGATGCGCCATTGACTTTTATCAATGTTCAGACTTTTAAGGACTACGTGGAGGACAATGTCGCGCAGAGTAGTTCCGCAATCAAGACAGTTATTCTGGATGCTGCGCCCGTAAATTATCTGGACGCAACCGCAACACAGGGATTAAAGGATTTACTCTCTTTCCTAAAAGAGAAGGACATTCGGTTCATGATCTGCGACGTGATCGGACCTGTACGGGACACCATGTATAAAACCGGCCTGATGCAATTATTAGGAGAAGAAAATATATTTTTTAATCTCAACGAGGCGGTGGAGAATGCAACCGGAAATACAAGCGAATACCTGAAGGAATACGCCCTTCAATCCAATATCGCACATGGTGATGGGACTCACCAATAAATTATTCCTGGCTAAACATTGTTGCAAGCCGGTCTGTAATTTGTCCGTACCGGGTATCCGAAGAATTAGAAAGTAAGACAATAACCAGTTGTTCCCTGGGATAAATACGGAACTGGGTAATCCCTCCCACGGAGCCTCCGCTATGACCAAATGCGCCAAGCTCTACATTGGGATGTCTGCTCCAGCCGATTCCGTAGTTCGTCATTCTTCCGTCAGACAAGGTCTGGGATGAGGTTAAGTCTTTCCATGTTTCTTCACTAACAAACCCGGGATTCATCATGGCCTGACCGAATTTTAGCAAGTCATACGTAGTGGATAAAAACCCACCTCCGGCCCATTTGTAACTATTGTCCACATAGGGCGCGTTGATTATTTCACCATTCTGTACTGCATAAAAAGACGTTCGCCCGCTGATCAGGCTGTCATTCTTATCCGGTACCGTAGAATACATATGCAAAGGTTCAAAAACATTCTCGCGCATATAGGTTAAAAAGTGCTGCCCTGCTGCCTCCTCAACCACAGCACTAAGTAAATTGAATCCATAGCTCGAATAGGAATAATCAGTCCCCGGTTTAAAAAGAAGCGTATCCTCCATAAAAATGGAGAGACTCTCCTTTACGGATTGGAATTGTCTTGCACTGAGAAATTCATCTCCACGGTAATGGCGTATTCCTGCGATATGTCCGCCAATCTGCCTCACCGTAATCGGGTAGGTCTTCTCCGGAAAATAAGGAACATAGGTTTGAACGGTTTTGTCCACATCTACCTTACCTTCATCCATCAGAAGTCCGAGACCAACTGCCGCAAGTGGCTTGGATACACTTCCTATACGAAACCGGGTGACCCCTGCTACCACTGGTGCTTTTTGTTCTATGTCGGCCCAACCAAATGCCTCCGACCAGATAATCTGTCCCTTGACGGAAATGGCCACATCCAGACCCGGCACTTTCCCTGCGCGCTGAAGGGAATCAATTATTCTCCTGCCCTCCTGTATGGCCTCGGTATATTCACTACTGGCAACTTGCTGGGCCCAAACAGGCATAAACAGGCACAGGGCGAGTGGAATAGAAAGTAATTTCAAACGTGACATATGAAGATAAGATTTGGGTGATTACTAAAGATGCTGATTAATAGCATATTTACAAAGGGTGCATATCAGATACAGGTGTAACAAAAGTTACAGACTATTGAGCAGAAATAGGCGACCTTCATACTAATCAAACGACGTAACACATGAAAACGCATTATCAAATACTCATCATTGGTGGTGGTACCGGTGGCATCATGACCGCAGCTAACTTCCTGGAAAAGGATAAATCCCTTTCCGTAGGAATCATTGAACCTTCCGACAAACATTATTATCAGCCTGCATGGACCCTGGTGGGTGCGGGAACGTTTGACTATAAAGATACCGAACGCCCGATGGCATCGGTAATCCCCAAGCATGCGGACTGGATCAAGGATTTTGCAACAAAATTAGATCCGGAAAATAATAAGGTGGGCACCAAAAATCACGGGGACATCTCGTATGATTATTTAGTGGTGAGTCCCGGACTGGTGATGAAACCTGAATTAATTGAAGGACTCCCTGAAGCGATGGATAAAGGACTGGTCTGCAGTAACTATACAGATCCTGAACATACCTGGGACGTTCTCAAAAAATTCAAGGGCGGCAATGCCGTATTTACCCAGCCTTCCACCCCTATCAAATGTGGCGGAGCTCCGCAGAAAATAGCCTATCTGGCCGCTGATTATTTCAGAAAACATGGCTTGCTGGACAAGACCAATGTTATTTTCGCTACTCCGGGTACAACCATTTTTGGTGTGCCGGAAATCAGGGAAACACTTGAAAAAGTGATCGACCGATATGGAATGGAGTTCCTCCCATTTTTCAATCCGGTTAAAATTGACGCCAAAAAACAGATCATCACGTTTAAGTATACCAAGCCCGATGCAAAGGAATATACCATTGCAAAAGACAATGTCATGGGCCTGAAAACAACTGATCCGCTGACTGTCGAGATGCATTTTGACATGCTTCATCTGGCACCACCACAGGGCGCACCGGAGTTTGTGAGCAGCTCACCTCTCTCCAATGCAGACGGGTGGCTGGATGTGGACAAGCACACACTTCAGCACAAAAAGTTTAAAAATGTGTACGGCATCGGTGATATCGCCGGACTGCCTACAGCCAAAACAGGTGCAGCCATTCGTAAACAAGCACCCATTGTCGTGGATAATATCCTTACCATGATGCATCAAAATCATCTCGGTAATAAGTCCTACAATGGCTATTCATCCTGTCCGCTCGTTACTGCATACGGCAAAATGGTCCTGGCCGAATTTGATTATGATAACAAATTCACCCCTGACCCAAAACTGAAGCAAATGCTGATATTCGACAGTTCCAAAGAACACTGGAGACTGTGGATGTTGAAAAAATACGGACTCCCCTATCTGTACTGGAATAAAATGCTTAAAGGGAAGGAAGTATAAACCCATTACCCGGGCATCAGGTGTTCACGTCGTTGATTGACCGACCTGCTCCAGAATGTAACAATTGTTACGGACTGGTATTGATGCCCGGGTTATATTTGCACCTGAAAAAATTAACGCCATGAACAACATTATAGAATTTATTAGTCAACCCTGGCCGTGGTACGTGGCCGGACCGATCATCGCGGTCGTCATGTTTATCCTGCTTTGGTTTGGAAACAGTTTCGGCATTTCTGCAAACCTGCGAACCATGTGTTCCATATTCGGGGCAGGCAAATCCTGCGAGTTCTTCGATTTTAACTGGAAAGCACAAACCTGGAACCTGGTATTTGCTGCCGGGCTGGTTGTCGGCGGGTTTCTTGCGCATTATTACCTGATGCCTTCGGCGGATGTGCATAT
>CAYGOW010000246.1:0-284 GCA_964351425.1 uncultured Roseivirgaceae bacterium | reverse complement strand
GGGAATCATTATTTACCCTGAAGGGATTCATCTTCATTATTATCGGCGGATTCCTGATTGGATTTGGTACCCGATATGCCGGTGGATGTACCTCAGGACATGCCATTTCCGGATTGAGCGATCTGCAGCTCCCGTCATTGATAGCCGTAATAGGCTTCTTCATTGGTGGTTTGGCCATGACCTATTTTATTCTCCCGTACCTACTGACTCTATAAACGCATTGAAACTATGAAATTTATTAAATATTTACTCGTCGGTGCCGTTTTCGGCATAACCCTGGCCAA
>CAYGOW010000245.1:0-5881 GCA_964351425.1 uncultured Roseivirgaceae bacterium | reverse complement strand
CTTGACGAGACAAACTACCGGGAAAAAGCTGCACGCCTTCAGGACTTTTACCCTCGTGAACCCCTGGATGAAAATATGGTGTTACGCTTTCTTCTCAATCGTGACTTTTCGCAAACGAACCGATGGACGCGTGCCTGCGTGATTTATCAGATGGGAATGAAGAAATTGTCCGGGTTTCAGAATGATCTGATTGCTCATTTTTTCAATCCGGATTTGATGATCAAGGAGGTGGCTGCCTGGGCAATCTTTACAATCGATCCGGAAATATATCACAAAAACGTACAGCGGTTGCCAGAGCAGGAACAAGTCTATTTAAACCGGCTCATGGAGAACCTGGAACTGGACAATGAGCATGTACTGATCTTTTTAAGAATCCATTTTTTGCGGTCGATCTCCATGTTTTCTGAAGTGGATGGAGTCGTTCTGGCTGAAATGTCGGACATGATCGAGACGCTAGCCCTTGAGCCCGGAGACAACCTCATGGATCAACAGGACTTTTACGACCATTTTTATATAATCTATAAAGGGAGTTTGGAAATACTACGCGACATGGAAAGTGAAAAAGTATTGGGAGAAGGAATTTTCATTGGTGAGACATTGCCCCAGCAGACAAAATCACAACAAATGAAAGTGCGAGAAGGCAGAACGGTACTTTTCAAAATAAATAAGGACTTATTCTATGCGTGGTTATCGGAGAATGTGACGCTGGCAAATCAGCTGGCTTCACAGTGGGAAGTAAATGAAATACAAGAACAGTAAAGTAAAATTTTTATATTTAAGCGGACTTTTTATGCCGGCTGAATTTTTTAAACTGAACGTAACATGCTGAACATTGACCCAACATCGGGAAATGAAGCGTATGATCACCGGGACCAACAGGGAATAGCGGGAAATCCGTATCCGGGCCTCAGGCCTTTTGGTATTCCGGAAAGTCATTTGTATTTCGGCCGTGGAATACAAGTGGATGAAGTTATCAAGAAATTGATGGCTCAACGTTTTGTCGCTATTCTTGGTTATTCAGGAAGTGGTAAATCCTCCCTTGTACGCGCTGGTCTCATTCCTACGTTGCAGAACCGGGCTTCAGAAGGGGAGTGGCAGGTCCTTATTACCCGTCCGGGTACATCCCCAATGGCCAACCTGGCAGAAATTCTCCTGGGTGCCCATACGCCCTCTAATTTATCCGTTTCCCATACAGGTATTATCGATCAATTAAATGCTTCGCCACGGGCATTAACGGATATTATAGAAAAGACGCGGGAGAAACCAGCCCGCAAAACCTTGCTTATCGTGGATCAGTTTGAAGAACTCTTCCACTTTCAGTCAACTGAAGAAAATCAGAAAGAAGTTGAGAGCTTCATTGCACTATTGCTTGATTGTGTCAGTCGTGAAAATGCACCTATTCACCTGGCCATTACCATGCGATCAGATCAAATTGGCTACAGTGCGCGGTTCGATGGATTAACCAATGTCATTAACCGGAGTAATTACCTGATCCCGCAAATGACCCGGGAAGAAAAGAGTGAGGCCATCGAAGGACCTATCCGCGCTTCGGGTGGGATGATCAGCGAGAAACTGGTGGATCAGCTTCTGCTTGATCTGGGAAAAACCCAGGATCAGCTGCCGGTATTACAGCACGCGCTCATGCGTACCTGGGACTACTGGATGGATTCTCGTGAAGAGGACGAGCCCATGGACTTGCGCCACTATCACGCCATTGGCGGGGTACAGGAAGCCCTTTCATTGCATGCCAATGAAGCGTATGAGGAATTAAACTCAGAACAAAAAGAAATTGCCGAGATCCTGTTTAAGTCCCTGACTGAAAAAGGCAAGGACAATGTCGGGATCCGTCGTCCGGCTACTATCGGTTCGGTCGCACGTCAGGCACAACGTTCGGAGGAAGAAATTATTGACGTGGTGGAAAAATTCAGGGAACATAGTCGTTCCTTCCTGATGCCACCTCCCAATGTCAAGTTGAATGAAGCTTCTCAGGTTGAAATCAGTCACGAGAGCCTTATGCGGATCTGGGACCGCCTGAAAACCTGGGTAGAGGAAGAATATGAGTCGGCGCAAATGTACAGTCGTTTGTCGGATGCCGCCGCCATGTACCAGATGGGCCAAACCGGTCTGTGGCGCCCGCCGGAATTGCAGCTTGCCCTGAACTGGCAGAAGAAACAGAAACCAACGTATGAATGGGCCAGGCGATATAATGAGGCCTTCGAACGATCCATGGTTTTCCTGGATACGAGTAGGATCACGTTTGAAGCCGAACAGAAACAAGCGGAGATTTACCAGAAAAAAGTACTGAAACGAACGCGTGGACTCGCGCTTCTATTTGGTATGCTGGCCGTGGTAGCGATCCTGTTTTTCATTTTTGCTACAATTCAATGGCTTAATGCAAATGAGAAAACACAGGAAGCAAATGAACAACGAACCGAAGCTGAGCGGGCGAGAGATCTGGCGAAAGAACAGGAGCAAAAGGCGATTACCAGTGAAGCGGAAGCGCGTCGCCAGGAACAAATCGCACGTGATAATGCCGAAGAAGCACGACAGAACTTTATAGAAGCACAGATTCAGCGAGACCGGGCGGAGGAACAGGCACGAATCGCAGATCAGGAGAGAAATATCGCCAACGCCCAGCGTTTGGCGGCTGAAGAGGCCAGGGCAGAGGCAGAGGTTCAGTTTATCCGGGCTGAAGAGCAATACCAACGGGCGGAAGCGCAGTACCAGCGTGCCAACGAGTTGCTTTATCGTTCCATTGCACAGTTGAGGAAGAAGATCTGAAAGGTCTTTTGGCGCAACAAGCCTATGATTTTAACGCCAATTATGGTGGTAAGGAATATGATGCCTATATCTATAATGGATTGTTTGATGCTTTAAAGGCCTTTAAAGGGCCGAATTTCAACGTATTGAGTGGAAGCATGCGTAATTCCGCACGTTCACTGACCGTATCTGCAGACGGATCAACCTTGTTTGCCACAGGGTCACAAGGCAAGGTTGTCATGACCGGGCTTACAGAAGGCGATCAGCCGATTATTTTGCATCAAAATCGTTATCCCAACCGGGTAGTGAAGCTGGCAGCCGATGAACGCTATTTGCTCGTTGGTAGTGACTCAGCCGCTATTCAGGTGATCGACTTATCCCAAATGGGACGGGAACCTGTTCGGATCAAAGGTCATGCGTCTTTTGTGAATGACATTCAACTGCTGGATCAGTCAACCTTTATCTCAGTGGGAGGGGATGCGCAAGTGCGGCGGAATGACCTGAAGAACATGCAAAGTGAGTTAGTGGCTACCTTACCCGAAGAAGTGAAGGTAATTGATTTGGCCGAGGATGGTCAGTTCATGTATGGTGGCACCACCTCCGGAAATGTATACCGCACGGATTTACGCAGTGGCAAGTCCGAATTGTTTATCCGATTCGCCAATACACCAATTCATGCAATCCGTTTATCTCCGGATGGCAGCCTTGTTGCGATAGGCGATGAACGTGGGCTCCTGCATATTGTAAATCCAACAGATGGCGTAATCATTCGTGAATTGCGCTTGCATAAGGCAAGGATCAGTGATCTTGAATTTTCTCAGGATGGATCATTACTGGCCTCATCCAGCCTGGATGGCGGACTGGTGCTTTGGGAAACTAATAAGTGGAACGAGATTCCAATCAGCATGAATGATAATGACTCCTACGTCTGGGACCTTGACTTTTCTCCCGATGGAGAATATCTGATGGCAGCTTGTGGAGATGGTAACCTCCGGGTATGGCCAACACGTCCCGCGCTGATGGCAGATCAGCTATGTCAATATCTCGGTCGTAACATGAGTTCAGAAGAGTGGGAGGCCTATGTGGGCAACGGAATCCCTTTGATCGAAACCTGCAAACCACAAGAAAAGAGTAAGCCATGAAGGATTTGATTATAAGACTATTGCTATTATTTACCCTGATCGGCATCACCGGAAAGCAGGGGTTCACGCAGTCAATGTCCTGTGCCGAAACGCTTAACCTTGCCCAGAACCGGTTTAATAGCGGGGACTTTTACTCTATTCCGTCGCTTTTAAAACCATGTCTGGATAAAGGGTTCAGTGATCAGCAAAAAGTGGAGGCCTATTGGTTGCTGACACAGACTTATTTGTTCCTGGATGACCCGATCAGCGCGGAAGATAGTTATCTGAAGTTATTGAAAAAGGATCCGCTGTATGAAGTAAATGAAGAGCTGGATCCGATTGACGTGGTCTACCTCAGTGAGAAATTCACCACGCGCCCAAGGTTCGTTCTAAGCGCTCAATTTGGTGTCAATACATCCTTGATCGACGTGATACATCCATACTCGCTGTCCCAGGTGGAAGGGCAATCAGAATACTCCAGCCGCATTGGCATTCAGGGTGGAATAGGGGTTGAATACGTTATTTCCGATAATCTGAGTGTTGGGGCCGAATTGAATTTCATGCAGCGCCGCTATCACTACTCGAAAAGCCTTTTTGCTGTTGATTTTCAGGAACTAACAGAGACGCAATCCTTACTGGATGTGCCACTGATGCTTCGGTATCGGTTCAATATGGATAAAGTTACTCCTTTTATATATGGGGGTATTGGCGTCCATTACCTAATGAGCGCCAATGGAGAAGCGCAATTGTTTGACCGGTTTCAGTCGCTCCAGGACGGACTTCAGTCGGGATTTTCGGAATTCCGCGTGGAAGGCCCGCCGGTTAGTTTGAATGACCAACGCTCCCAACTGACTTACAGCTTTGTAGCAGGAGCCGGTATTCTGCTTCCGATAAAGTATAATTTCCTTAAGGTCGATCTACGCTTGATGCAAGGCATGAAGAACATTGTGAATGAAGACAATCATTATGGAAACAATGAATTGATCTTCCGCTATGCCTACATCGATGACTACAAACGGATTAATAATTTCATATTGAATGTGGGGTTTGTCAAACCATTGTATAAACCACGTAAACGCCGGTCCCGGAAATAAATGATGACAGCTATGAGAATCTATATTTCATTGTTCACCCTTTTATTAATGGTTTCCATCAGCGCATGCGATACCAAGGACACAGTGGATCCGACCTATGATGATTACTTTATTAAATTTTTCGGAAACGAAGGGGATCAGACGGGTAATGGCATACTGGTAGATGAAACAGGAATATTCGCAGTTGGAACCACGAGCATAAACGGTGACGAGTCTCAAATTTACCTGGTAAGATCTGACTTCGAGGGAAATGTAATATGGGAACGGAATTATATTCAAACGACAGATCCTGTGTCGGCTGTGGGAATGGTAAGGGATCTGAGTGGTAATATTTATATCGGCGCCAATCTGGAACACGACGATGACCTATACGACTTCTACGTTATGAAGACAGATGCCAATGGCGGGTTCCTTATGGATGCGACTTTCAATGTGGACGACTCCGGCGTTTTGTATAACGATTTTTTGGAATCCATTACCATAAATAGCGAAGGACAGATTTTGCTGACTGGCTGGACTTCTAACGTTTTGGATAAGGATTTACCCAGCAACATTTCAGATGTTTATTCTTTATTGATCTCCCCCGATCTCGTTCCTGTCTCCGATGCGGAATGGCGTAAACAGTCAGGTTTCCGTGAAAGCATGGACCTTGGAAAGAAGATTATCCAGGCAAGGGCAGGGGGACGGTACTTTTTTATTGGGAAAAACGATAAATCAGACGGGACGGGGGTCACAGCTCAAACAAACCTGATTTCATTTCCACTTCAGAATGATGGCCAGTTTCCGGTAGGGGATGTGATTAACGGAACCACGTTCATTGAAACGGCATCCGATATCATTCCCACCTCCAGCGGGGATGTGGTCGCCATGTGGAACTCCACAAGCGGATTTAATTCATCGACTATT
>CAYGOW010000244.1:0-5888 GCA_964351425.1 uncultured Roseivirgaceae bacterium | reverse complement strand
GACCATGGCTTTCAGGTTCTTTTAACTGCCTACCCCGAAGCACGTCATTACCTTGATTACGAGCTGCTGAAACTGCGTGAATTCGAACCAGGTGCAGTTGTATTTTCGGAGAATACAACGTACACTGTGATGGATCCCATGCGGCACCCTGAAAGAATAATCCCCATGCTTTTTTCCGGTATTGGAAAGTTTTCAGATAAACTTAAACTGGCGAAACTGACGAGCGAACTCAAAGCAAAAAAGTCGGAGGAAATTTTCAAAGGGAAGGAGCAAACAACTTTACATTATCTTCAGCAGGCCGGGTTTTCATCTAAAATAATTGAGCAGTTTTTCCGCCCTTTTTATGCGGGTATTTTTCTGGAAAGTGAGCTGGTTACTTCCAGCAAAATGTTTGAATTTGTATTCAAAATGTTCGCCCAGGGAGCGGCAGCGCTTCCCATGGACGGGATCCAGGCAATTCCCAAGCAGCTGGTAAGTCAGCTTTCATCCACTGAAATCCGTTATGGAGAATCGGCTGTTTTTAGTGGTCCCGAAACAATCCGGACAAGTAATGGAGAAATAAAAGCCCGGGATATTATTATCGCTACGGCACCTCACGATCTGTTACCGGGATTGAAAGAACAGGAACAATCCTACCACGACGTATTAAACCTCTATTTCTCCTGTGATTCCCGAGTTATCACCAAATCGTTGATTGGCCTGGTGTCGAGACCAGGATCCGTCATAAATAACTTTTGCTATCCTACGGCCTTACATCCCGGGTATGCACCTGAAGGGAAGGAGTTACTTTCCATCAGTATTGTAAATGCTCCTGATTTACCGCTTGCCTCCATCATCACGAAGGTTAAGTCAGAATGGGCTGAAATTACAGGAGAACCTGAAGATTCGATCGCCTTCCTGCGCGAATATGCTATTTCAAAGGCATTGCCTGTTATGGATCATTCGGCTTTTCAAATGCCAGGTACGGCTAGCAAGGTTCAGGACCATATTTTCCTTGCAGGTGATTACTTGCTGTATGGATCGTTGAATGCCGCCATGACTTCCGGCCGCACTGCGGCCCAGGCGCTTCTCAATAATATACGATAGGTCCTTATATTCCTATCTTACTACGTCGGCTCCAGATTTCAAAAATAGGATCCCCACGGCTGCTTAAACCACTGTGTTCCCATTCTCCGTCTGATAGCTTATAATCAAACTGCAGGCTTGCGCCCACGCGGGTGTTGTCTCTTGAGAAGAATTGGATGTGTTCCGTGTACTTGCCATTCTCCGTTGAATAGGTACCGCCCCCGGTGCCCATAAATTCTCCTGTTTCACTATTGTACGCTATCCACTGAAATCGGGTGCCTGATAATATTTTCATTGTTTTTCTGGCACCCGGCGTCATGGTTGCAAGTTCATCTCCTCTTTTCCTGCCCGTAATAACCCAGGCACCGGCCAATGCGCCTGGTCCGCCGTTATCCAGTCTGGCCCAGGTCAATTCGCCTCCTTCCAAAACATCCGCAGAAGCTTTTGCTAATGCAGTGCTCATAGTGCCAACTTTTGACTTGTCCAGCGTATTGAATTCCCAGGTAAGTGTAATTGAATCGGGAGAAGTTCGTTTCCATTTGCCGCCCCGGGTCCCAATGAACTCTGCCGGATCAAAGGTGAAAAAAGTCATTGAAAAATGATTTTCCGAGACTATGAGCAAGCCGAAATTGCCATCGGTGGTGGTAGTTTGCCAGGCACCTACCATCGGATCTTTATCCTGCGCAATGATAGCCGAGGTAGTAAGCACCAGGAAAATAGAAAGTAATAATGTTTTCATGGCGGTAGTGTTTGTTTAGTAATTTAACGCCAAAAAAATTACCACCCAAATGTACCCGGCCCGCCTTTAAAAGGCCCCTTGATATTCGGCGTAATCCAACCACCATAAAAATCCCCTTCCTGTGAGGTCACCGGGATATCGTTTACCAAACATGTATCAAGCTTCGAGGCATAGAACGCAACGTGATCTTGTAGAGGTGCGAAAGATTTAGACGGAGATGGGTAATACCAACCGACTTTTGAAATTTTAGAATTGCCGATAACCAGGTCATAATAGGCTGCTTTGCCTTTGTATTCGCAATAGGACTCGAATCCATTGGTTCTTAAGTAGTCACCGGCCAAATCTTTATAGGGAAGGTAGAAGACGGGAGGGTGGCTGGTCTCCAGGACCCGTAACGCGTTGTTGGTATCAGCAATCAGCGTGTTTTGATGCATAATTCGTATGTGTCCTTTAAACTTCTCAAGAGCAGGTGGCCGGGGGTAATCCCATACAGATTCTGTTTTCATACCAGGTGAACAATAAACCAGCGGTATTGGTTGCCTACCTGTATCCGGCTGCTTGTAACTCAAACAGCTCAGCATACAATCCCTTCCTTTCCAATAACTCCTCATGGGTACCAATCTCATGGAGTTTCCCATCTTTCAAAACCATTATCCTGTCAGCCATGCGGACTGTACTGAACCGGTGAGAAATGATTATACTGGTTTTTCCTTTTGTTAGTCCGATAAATCGCTGAAAAACCTCAAACTCCGCACGGGCATCAAGTGCAGCGGTGGGCTCATCGAGAATCAGAACATTTGCTTCTTTCATATACGCTCGTGCCAGGGCCACCTTTTGCCATTGTCCGCCGGATAATTCCTTACCTTCCGCAAAACGACGGCCCAGTTGCTGATCATAGCCTTTTAATAAGTCGGCGGCCACCTGGTCTGCGAGACTTCTTTCGGCTGCTTCTTTGATCCGGGGCAAATTATCCAGGTCATCCACATTGCCGACTGCGATATTCTCTTTCAGCGTAAATTCATACCTGAAAAAATCCTGGAATATAACGCCAAAGAGTTTCTGGTACCTGTTCTTATCAAATCGTTTAATGTTGATGCCATCAAGCAATATCTCCCCTTTGGAGGGTTCGTAAAAACGCAGCATTAATTTTATGAGGGTAGTTTTCCCGGCTCCGTTCTGACCTACAAATGCCATTTTTTCGCCCGGATGTATACGGAAAGAAATATTCTCAAGTACCCAGGTTGTATTCCCCGGGTATTTAAAACTCAGGTTCCTGACTTCAAACCCCTGGGTAATTTCTTCAGGCACCTCTACCAGGTCATCGGGCAATTCTTCGATTTGCAAATCAATGAAGTCAAAATAATCACGCAGATAAAGTGCGCGTTCGCTGATCCGGGTAAAGCGTAAAAAGAATCCCTGCAGATTGCCCCTTAGCCGGTTAAATGACCCGGATAAAAATGTTAAATCACCCAGCGTAATAGCCCCTGAAAGCACCCGGTAAATAATCAATACATAAGCGCCGTAGTAACTGAGAATACCCAGGAGGTTGAATATCGCCCCGAAAAAAGTTTGGCGCATGGCCAGGGCCTTATTAAGCGCATAATATTCGTCGGATACTTTACGAAACCGGTCGGCAATGAAATCAGCTAGACCAAATAATTTTACTTCCCGTGCAGTTTGATCGTTGGCGCCGATATACCTCAGATAATCAAGTTCTCTACGCTCTGCCGTCCAGGACCGTGCCAGGGAATACCTTCTCGAACTAAACTTTATTTCATTAATAAACAGCGGGATAATACTGAGAATGAGTAACACAATCAACCAGGGTTCAAAGTAGATAAGTCCGGCAATCAGCGAAATCACTGAGATGAGATTCTCACCCTGGGTTAAGGATTCGGACATCAGGTTGACACGGCTGGTAGTCTGGGTACGGGCTCTTTCGAGCTTGTCGTAAAAATCCGGATCTTCAAGTTGTCCGATCGTTACATCACTCGTTTTTTTAATTATGCGGATAGAGGAGGCATTGGCGTACAAATCACCGAGTAATCCGTCAGTCAGGCCGATAGCCCGTCCCAGTAAATCCGACAACAAGGCCAGGCCAAGTTCCAGTCCGACGTATCGCCACAACATGTCGTAAGACGTAAGGTCACTGCCCGTAAGCGTTACGATTTCGTCGATGATCAATTTACCCACCCACAACATGACAATTGGAATCAGTGCGGAAATTATCCGGCAGACCAGGTTGGCTGAAAACATCCAGGGTTGGGTGCCCCATATTTCCCTGAAAAAGCGGGGAATATAGCGCAATGCCTTAAATGATCCTTTAATTACGGGTTCTTCTGACCGAATGGATGTGGGTCTTCGCATGAAGTAAAATCTATAGCAATAAGCAAAAGTGACCTGATCTAAATTAGGTTTTTAAATCAATTCGGGCCTATAATTGTTATAACAAAAAAACCACTTGTATTTATATGATTGCTATTATTTCACCAGCGAAGACACTTGACTTTGAAAACCCGGTAACCGTAGAAGAAACACTTCCCCGTTTTAAAACGGAAGCCAATAAACTGGTAAAAGAATTAAGAAAAAAAGAAGCAGGCGATTTGCAGAAGTTGATGAAAATTAGTGAAGACCTGGCGCAACTCAATGTCGAACGGTTTGATAATTTTTCTACAACCAAGCGTCCGTCGTATGCCAAGCCTTCTGCCTTTGCCTTTAAAGGCGATGTGTATCGCGGACTGGACATTGAGTCTTTGAACGAGAAGGAAATTGATTATTTACAGAACCACCTGCGCATTCTGTCAGGTTTGTATGGTGTATTGCGTCCATTTGACGTTATCCAGCCCTATCGCCTGGAGATGGGTACCTCCTTGAAGATGAATGGGTATAGCTCCCTCTATGAATTCTGGGGCGATAAAATTGCCCGTGCACTGACCAGGGACCTGAAAGAACAATCGGATGACATAATTATCAACCTGGCCTCGAATGAATATTTTAAAGCCACGGATAACAAGGCATTAAAAGGTCGGGTAGTAGATGTGGCGTTTAAGGATTTCAGCAATGGGAAGTATAAAATAATTGCGGTTTATGCTAAAATGGCTCGCGGAATGATGGTGCGCTACATGGCCAAAAATAATGTTACCCAGGTGGACGAACTTAAGGGGTTTGATTATGATGGGTATTCATTCGATGAAAAGGATTCCTCGGACAACCTGCTTGTCTTCAAGCGTGGGTAGTCATAATAACATGTTGGCTGTGGTCAGCTCATAATTTTTTGCTAATTTTCGGGATTAGATCAGCAGTATGTTATGATGCGTTGGAGGATTCTCTGCCTTTTGATATTTATAACTTCGGTAGGACAGGCTCAAGGCCTTTTTACCGAACTGCCCTCTGACGAAGTATTTAACCTCAACCGTGCCTGGGGACTTGCCATTGGCGATTATGACAATGACGGCGATGACGATATTTTCGTTCCTGCAGAACCGTCAAGATTGCTGATCAACCAGGGAAACGGTGAATTCTCGGGGTATGAAAGTAATTTCACTGACCTTTTTGCCAAGGTTGCCGTTTGGGCAGATATCAATGATGATGGATGGCTCGACCTGATTACCTCTTCATGGGAATCTTCCTCAATATTTATAAACAAACAAGACGGTAATTTTGAGTTTGCAGGACGGCTGCCAATATCCAAACGTCAGGCGCTTTTAGTTGGGGACCTGAATGGTGACCAATGGATAGATATTTATACCTCAAATTTCCGGCAACAGAATGAACTGTTCCTGAATGACGGCAAGGGTCAATTAATCAATTTAGTAGACGGCACAGGAGCTGAAACCAATCAGTCTGGCATGGGCGGGCTACTGGTGGATTTTGATCAGGATGGTGACCTGGATATCTACCTGGTTTTTGATGGCAATGAACCCAATCATTTACTTCTCAACGATGGCAGTGGATCGTTTACTGAATCCGCCGCTCAGTTTGGTATGGATACACGTACCCAGGGCATGGGCACTGACTATGCCGACTTTAACGGGGATGGACAATACGACTATTATATCACCAATCTTTTCCATAATAAATTCAT
>CAYGOW010000243.1:0-5939 GCA_964351425.1 uncultured Roseivirgaceae bacterium | reverse complement strand
TGACTTTATGGAGGTGAATATGGACGGCAGGAATTGCGAAATCCTTTCGAATCAACTCGTATGCTTTGAGGCAAAGGTTTTGTTCGGGAGTCCCCGGAATAGCCAGGCCACTTGAAGTAAAAGTAATTTCCTCGGCGGGAATTATTTCCAGGATATCAGTAAGGGGCACATGATGAAAACAGGTGGCTATCTCATGATAGCCATCCTGTCGTTTTGAAAGTATCTGCAAGCCAAGGTTAATCTTGGCTGGAGGAAACATGATCATTACCCTATTTGGAAAGCTCTCCTATAATTTCTTCGGTAATACCGCTGGAAGAGAATCCACCGTCGTGCATCAGGTTTTGCATCGTCACCATTCGGGTAAAGTCGGAAAACATCATGACAATATAATTTGCGCAATCTTCGGCGTTGGCATTTCCGAGCGGGGACATTTTATCCGCGTAATCAAAAAATACATCAAAGCCGCTAACGCCGGATCCGGCAGTCGTCATAGTCGGCGATTGTGAAATAGTATTCACACGAACCTTATTGCTTTTGGCAAACCGGTAGCCGTAACTTCTGGCGATGGATTCAAGTACCGCTTTGGCCTGAGCCATGTCCCCGTAATCAGGGAATGTTCGCTGGGCGGCGATATAAGATAACGCCAGGATAGATCCCCATTCGTTCATCGCTTCCGTTTTCTCAGCGGTTTGACATACTTTGTGAAAAGAAATTCCCGAAACATCCAGTGTTTTCAGGAACCAATCATAATTCAGGTCGCCATAATCTTTGCCTTTTCGAACATTGGGACTCATGCCGATAGAGTGCAGGACAAAGTCCAGTTTACCGCCAAGGATTTCCATGGATTTTTCAAACAGGTTGGTCAGGTCTTCAATGGACGTGGCATCGGCCGGAATAATTTCGGACCCGGTTTTTTCCGCCAGTTCCTGGATGGCACCCATGCGCATAGCAATCGGGGCATTTGTAAGCACAAACGAGGCGCCTTCTTCCCGTGCCTTCAGCGCGGTTTTCCATGCGATAGAATTTTCATCAAGGGCGCCAAAGATGATGCCGCGCTTTCCTTTCAACAGGTTATAAGCCATAGTACTTTGTGTCTTTTATAATATGAATTGATTGATTAGTGCAATATTACAAAAATATTCTCCTTTTTGGCCATAACCTTATGACTCGCGATGATCATACCTGAAATGGCGTATCTTAGCAAGCTATGAAAGCATCCCAACCCATCGGTGTTTTTGATAGTGGTATCGGCGGCCTTACGGTGGCCCATGCAATTAAGAAACGCCTGCCCGAAGAATCACTTATTTATTTTGGCGATACCGCGCATTTGCCCTACGGCGACAAGTCGGAAGCCGCTGTTCAGGCGTATAGTATCAAAATTGCTGATGTCTTACTACAGAAAAACTGCAAAGCCATTGTCATTGCTTGTAACTCCGCGAGTTCTGCGGCGTACGAACTACTCAAGGAATATGTTGGCAGTAAAGCGCTCGTAGTAAATGTCATTGATCCGATGATCCGGTATATAGCCAATCATTACCGCGAGAATCGTATTGGGTTGATCGGAACGCGTCGTACCATTGATTCCGGTGTTTACCAGGAGAAGATTGCTGCATTGGACCAGCAAATCCTGTTAAAGTCGTTGGCAACCCCGCTGTTGGTGCCAATGATTGAGGAGGGGTTCTTTAATAACCGCATCAGTGATGAAATCATCGAGGCCTACCTTGGGGACGAGGAATTAAATAATATCGAAGCCATTATCCTGGGGTGTACGCACTATCCCCTGATTCATAAGCAAGTTGAGGCCTATTATGAAAATAAGGTGCAGGTACTTGATTCATCGGATATCACGGCCGCCTATTTGCAAGAAGAACTTAGTTCCAAATCGCTCCTGGCCGGGCATGCCACGCAAGATGATATATTCCTGGTTTCGGACTACACCGAATCCTTTGAAGCCTCGACAAAAATGTTTTTCAGGGAACGTGTGGAATTAATAAAATATGCGCTCTGGGAGTAGGTAGCTAAGGCTTTTTTTCTTTAATTGGCAACCATAATCCGGTACATGGATTCTCATTATTTTAAGGATGTCTACAGTCATTTTTTTTCTTCCTTTCCTGTTGGCCTATACCGTTCTTGCGGTGTATGCAGAGAGAAAGGTATCGGCATTCATTCAGGATCGTTACGGACCCATGGAAACAGGCAAGTTTGGCATTCTCCAGACTATAGCTGATCTCTTAAAGCTCGTTCAAAAGGAAGACATCGTTCCGGCTAAGGCAAATGCTTTGCTCTTTCGTCTGGCGCCTATTATCATATTTACCTTTGTCTTTGCCGGTTTTGCCGTGGTACCGGTCGCCGGTGAGTGGGGAGGGGCAGCCATGCACACCGGGGTTTTCTATCTCCTGGCCATAGTATCACTTGACGTAGTTGGCATAATTATGGCCGGTTGGAGTTCGAATAATAAATATTCAGTATTGGGAGCCCTGCGGTCGGCAGCACAATTGATTGCCTATGAAATCCCATTAACCTTAAGTGTTCTTTGCGTGGTCGTGATCTGTCAGACACTGGATTTACAGGAGATGACTTTTTTACAAGCCGGGGGACAGGGCGAGCAATACCTGTTCGGCATTCGAGCGCTCAACATTCCGATCGGTGAGATAGGTGGTATTCTCACCTGGAATATATTTACCGCTCCGGTGCTCTTTCCTGTTTGGTTAGTATTTTTTATTGCTTCGCTGGCCGAATCAAATCGTGCCCCATTCGACTTGCCAGAGGCTGAATCCGAACTTGTCACTGGTTTTCAAACCGAATATTCCGGTTTTCGATGGTCGATGATCATGCTGGCTGAATATGGGATGATGCTCCTCGTTAGCTTTTTGGGCGCGATTTTATTTTTCGGGGGATGGAACACACCATTGCCCAACCTCGGGCCATTACGATTGGCGGATTGGACGTCCGGCGTGGATTCTGTTATATGGGGTGCCTTCTGGCTGATTACCAAAGTTGTTTTAACGGTATTAATTCAAATGTGGGTGAGATGGACACTTCCTCGCTTGCGGATTGATCAGTTACAATCGCTTGGATGGAAGTATCTAACACCGATAAGTATTGGTTTATTATTCGTTTGTGGCCTCTACAGGCTGTTAATGGTCTAGAAAAATGCACGTTAGGATCAGTCTTGTGAAGATTTTTTTGCTGATCGGCTTTTTGGGATTTCAAAAAGCGGAAGCTGCTGTCATTGACCCGGATAGTCTTGAGAATGTTCTTGTGACCGCTCAAACGTATGAAAAGAAGGTCAAAACCCTACACGAGTTAAGCAACTACCATTTATTAAGTAATCCTGAAAAATCGGAGGAATATCTAATTACAGGACTGGAAACAGCACGTAATAACGGAGACAGCCTTGCCGTAGCTAAAACTTATTTGCTGCTATCCCAACTGGGTGCCTTACAAGGAAGATATGATGAGGCGCTGCGCTATGACAAGAAGTACCTGGAAATTTTTGCGGTAAAGGATGACAAAGCCAAAATTGCCCAGGGCCTGAATAATATCGGGGATGACTACATGAATCTTGGTTTCTATAATAATGCCTATGATTATTATCAGCGGGCCAGGAAAATGGCCATTGAGATCAATGATGAATTGATGCTTGCTATTAGCAGCTACAATGTGGGTACGGTCTTGAAGCAGATGGGGCAACTCGAACAAGCCAAGAAATATATTCTCACGAGTATGGACCTGAGCCGGGAAATTGATGATGTGGAAGGTATCGCCTATTCACTAAAGGACCTGGGCGAGATATACCGAATGGAAAATGACTTTGAGAATTCCCTCGAAGCCCTGAATGAATCCCTCGCCATATCCGACTCGCTTAACATCTCCATCCTGAAACCAGATATCTACAGGAGACTGGCCGAAACCCATTGTGCTATTGATAGTCTTGATGCTTCTCTGGAGTTCTATCAATCCGCCCTTGAGATCTATGAGCGCGTCGGAAATAATAAAGGGATGGGGGATAGCTACCTGGGGATGGGGGAGGTTAATATTGAACTTGACAATGATTTGTTAGCAGAGGATTACCTGGAAAGATCATTGTCTATAGCTTTAGAAGAGAAGTATGGGGAACTTGCCCGTGATACCTACGAACAGTTGTCCAAGTTATACGAGAAAAGGAGCAATTATCCGGAAGCACTACGCTTGCATAAAAAGCTGAAGTCACTGGAGGATAGTTTGTTTTCTACCAAGAAAAACGAGCAGTTTGCCAAGTTGCAATTATTGCATGAAACGGAACAGAAGGATGCTGAAATTCGGCTTATCATGGAGAAGGTGTCAAACGAGGAGTTTAAAAGTAACGTGCTGGTAGTGATCCTCGCCCTGGCAGCGGTAATTCTCTTCAATCTGTATCGCAGTAGTGTTCGAAGGAAGAAAATCAACGGATTGCTGGTGGCCCATCAAAAAGAAATTGAGGCGAAAAGCCAGGAAATGGAAGGATTGTTAGTCATGAAGGACAAATTCTTTTCCATTATTTCACATGATCTGCGTTCGCCAATTAATGGTCTTGTCGGGTTGCTTGATATGCTCCATGAAGGGCATGTAACACAGGAAGAGCTTAAGGAAGTCACTATAACCTTGAAGAGAAGGCTCCAAAATACGAGTAAACTGCTTGACAATTTATTGGACTGGGCATTGGTCCAGATGGATCAGTTTAGTGTCAAAGAGGAGATTCTTGATTTATATAAAATTACGGAAGATAACCTCGAATTTTTTAAGGAAGTCAATGACAAGCACGTCCATTTTTTAAACAAGGTGGAGGAGAATACAACTATTCGGGCGGATAAAAATATGATTGATCTGGTGGTAAGGAATCTCCTTTCTAACAGTATCAAATTCACTGCAGAGGGGGGGAGTATTACCCTTGATGTGAAAGATGGCCCTGCCGGTTACCTGACTATATCCATTCAGGATTCGGGAATTGGCATGACTCCTGAACAAGCCGCGAATTTATTTAACAATGAATCGCTATACAGCACCCGTGGAACCGCAAATGAACGTGGGACAGGCCTTGGGTTAAAACTCTGCCAGGAGTTTGTCGAGCGAATGGGTGGCTCAATTTGGGTGGAAAGTCAAAAAGATAGTGGAAGTATCTTCAATTTTACGGTAAAAAAGGCCCAATAGGACCAACTATTTTTTATCTTCGACTCATAAAGAATCGAGTACTTTATGGGCACAGATTATTGGAATTCTATTCAAAAATCATTTTCCAGCATTTGGAAAGGAATGCGCATCACGTTCAGGCATGCTCGTTCAGCTAATCATACGCAGGCCCAGGGAGGAATACAGTCAGCTAATTACTTTGAACAGTCCGACGGGTTAATGACCCTTCAATACCCGCATGAAAGTTTGCCGGTACCTGACAATGGCAGATACCGCCTTCATAATGAAATGGATGACTGTATTGTATGTGATAAATGTGCTAAGGTGTGCCCGGTTGATTGTATAGAAATCGAGCCAATCAAGGCTAAAGAAGTCTATGGTACGACATCAGACGGCACCCCGAAGCGAATACATGCTGCTCGATTCGACATTGACATGGGCAAATGCTGTTTTTGTGGTTTGTGTACGACGGTCTGTCCAACGGAATGCCTTACCATGACCAAAGCGTATGATTTCAGTGAATACGATGTGATAGACCACATTTATTCCTTTGGCACGATGAGTGACGAACAAATTGCTGAAAAACGTAAAGAGGCAGAGGATTCGGCCCGTCCTTCCGATTCGATGGATACCCCCACTGCCTCTGCGGGGCCATCGGAAAAAACACCTGGTAAAAAGCCCGGGAAGCCAATGATGCCAAGACCCTCCATCAGACCCCGAAAACGTGATGAATGATCTATTAATCTGGTTGTTCTCTTTGCTGGCAATGTTTGCAGCAATTCTTCTCGTGT
>CAYGOW010000242.1:0-5957 GCA_964351425.1 uncultured Roseivirgaceae bacterium | reverse complement strand
GTCCTTATGTTTACCCTGCTCTTGGTCATCCCCGCCTTTGGGCAGTCCTACCAGGCCAATTGGCAGTATCAGATGGCTTTACACCAGGCATCAGACGGACAAATCGTAATCTCTTATTCAAAACAAACCGTTGATTCTCCGGGAAGTGACAATACCAACTCATCGGGCCTGCTGCCTTTGATGAGTGCCGATGAGAGAATGTATGTCAACGACGTATTGATGTCCGGCGAGCAAACGAATCAGGGAAGAATTTATCAATCCACCCTCAATTATTTCCAGTATCTCAACAAGAACATCCCCCCGGAAATCACTCTTCCGGAATCCACCTTCAACAAGCGGTTCCCCTCACCTTCCCAAAATCAATACTATCCCATGCCGGAGGGTAATTGAGCCTTTTCCTGCATGCACAGATAACCTTACATAAAAGGTCCACTCAACGAATGATTTGTACCGGATGAACGCCGCAACGCATATTCCTTGACATTCATCTGCGGCCATTAAGAGAATTCGCTGACGACTTTAATCAATTTGCAATCCCGAGCTGCCGGTTGTACTCCTCCGATGGAAAATGTCCTTCGGATTTCTTTATCCGTCCGTCCGGCCCCATCTCCCATACTTCGTAGCCACTTACTTCCACTTTGTTACCGGTACCTCCCGGACCTGTATTCGTGGCAATCAGCGTCCAGTGAAATTCTGGTGACTCAGCATTTGTAACGAGGCTGTCAAATCGCACCACCATGTCGGGCAAATCCGTCATGAAGCTTCTGGCAACATTGGCAATTTCATCCCTGCCCCTGGCCGGCGCCCCATCGTTCACTTGCAGGGAGCCATCTTCAGCAAAAAAGAGAGCCACAAACTCCGGCCGCACCCCGCTCCAGGCCTGGGCATAGCTCCGGGCAAATAATTCGAGGTCAAAAACCTTTTCATTCTCCGGCAACGGCTGAGAGGTAAACGATAAATTCAGGAATTTCCATTCACCGCTGTCTTTGAGTAATGTAAAGTAATCACGGTTCCGTGTCCTGGGAACACCATACGAATGCAATACGGCATCTGCATAGACAAAGGCGAGCTGTCCTTCGTTCATAAGTATCTCCCATTCCTTCACAGGTTCGTAATAGGGGCGCAAAGAACTGTTTTGGGCATTCTCAACATACTCCTGAATTGTAATGACCCGATTGTTCCAGGTACCCTCACTAAATCTGCTGATGCCAATATTTGCTTTCTCTGAAATCATCTGTTGCATGGATTCAAGATCATAGTTTCCTGCCACGACAAGGAATTGTTCGACTGCCTTCATGGCCTCCAGCTCATCTGCTGACCACTGCGGCTCGGCGGATGGTGCTTCAGTGATTTGTTCTGATTCAAGAGGCTCTTGACTTCTATCAGAACAGGCCGTCAATCCGAGGACACAGAGGATAACCAGCGCGCCGGGTAAATTCAGAATAGGTCTTTGCATAGCTTAGAATAAAATGATTGGTAAGTAGTGTGTTAACGCATGTCTCGTGCAGCCTCAATAACGAACCTTGCTGTGATATTTCAAAGGATTTCGGGCTACAACAAAGAAGAATAATCAGGAAAGATGTATTTTGGAAAAATATTCACGCTGTCTCTTACCTATTCATTTCCGGTGTATTCCGGAGATCTGGCAAAAAGACAATTCATGCCTTATGAAAAAACAGGTAGCATTGCTGATTTTCTTCATTTTATCAGGTCTCGCGGTCCATGCGCAGGATGCTGACACCACAAAATTCTTCACCTCTTCGAGTTCTTCGGCGGAAAAATTTGCCCAGGATACCCTGGTTAACCAAGAATTTAGTCCATTGGATATCGCCGCTGACCGTGGGTTATACATTGTGACGAAAGATGGTAAATTACAACTCAGAATCCTCGGATCCGTCCGATTCTCGGTGCTATATGATTTTGTCAATTTTGCAAATCAAAAGACCTTCAATACCTATTATATCCCTACCGGTTCAGATAACGTCAAAAGTCCCAATTTCTTCAGCACGCTCGATCAGTCTCGCCTTGGCTTTGAAGTAAGCCGGGAACTTGACAATCAAACGGTATTCGTCCGCCTTGAAACAGATTTTAATGGCCCGAATGGCCAATTCCGAATCCGTCATGCCTACGGTCAAATTGGCGAATTTTTGGTTGGACAAACATGGTCACTATTCAGCAATGTATCTTCTTTGCCTGCTACTGTTGACGGCAACGGTCCAACAGGCAGCGTAACGTTGCGTACCGCCCAGGCCAGGTACAGCGGCACAAACAGAAAAGGCACCCATTGGGCCGCCGCGCTGGAATATTCCCGCCCGGATGTAAACACGCAGCAACTTGATACCAGCGGATTGGCCGTTATTCAGGTAATTCCAGACTTTACCGCAAGAATTGAAAGAGAGGGTATCTTTGGCGCCGTACAGCTATCAGGAGTAATCACAACCCTCTCTATCAAAAATCAGATGAATTCCGTCACAAATTCTTTTGGATGGGGCTGGCAACTTTCAGGCACCATTGACTTCACCAAAAAACACCAAATCCTTTACCAATTTACTTATGGTAAATCTATTTCCCATTTTATAACCACATTCAATGGTACCGGGGACGATTTTATATTTGATCCGCAAACCGAACAATTTGAGGGACTCCACTCGTTTGGAGGATTTTTATCATATGGGTGGAATTGGACAGATAACATCTCTACCAATTTATCCGCGGGTTATGCCGATCTATCCAACAAGTCATACCAACCTGGTAATGCCTATAGAAATAGCATGAGTTTCTCCGTAGATAGTTTCTGGAATATTGTCGACGGAGCCAGACTTGGTTTAGAATATGTTTACGGGCAACGGTGGGATTTGGATGGAACAACGGGCAATGCAAGCCGTGTATGGGCCCTTTTTTACTATGACTTTTAAGAAAACCTGCGACACGAATTTTTCATTAACCACTGAATTCCTTCATTCCCCGTCCAACAAGTTCCGCATTTCTATCCTCCCCAGCCAGACAGGTTCCTGTCACCCAACTTGCACAGCGGAAAGCTTGAACGAGGACTACATCTAACTATCCAAATATTTATATTATCTTGATTGGACCAATCGACACATTTGATGATCAAATCCTCGTATGACATACCCCTGTAGAAACTGTTGAATGAGATCAGAACAAAGATTCTTCGAACCGACACACAGCGTTCATCCTAAAAATTTATGAAAAACTTCCCCTCCGCCCAGACGATTCTCCTGATCATCTCCGCTTTTGTCGCCATGCTTACCTGGGTCATTCCAGCCGGGGAATATGCTTCCCTGTCATTCGATAATGCCGAAAATATCTTTATTAAAACGGCAGATGGCGACAGTAAAAAACTGCCGGCTTCTCAGGAAACACTGAATGAATTAAATGTCCAAATCCCGTTGGATAATTTTACCTCCGGCGCCATCTACAAACCTATCGGCATACCGGGTACCTACCAGCAAATGGACGCCAATCCCCAGGGATTTTTTGCCTTACTCCAAGCGCCTGTTAAAGGGATTATTGAAACGGCCGATATCATATTTCTGGTGCTCTTTATCGGCGGACTTGTAGGAATTGTAGAGAAATCCGGTGCCTTTACCGCGGGTATCGGATGGCTTACCTCCCTATTAAAAGGAAAAGAATTTATTTTGATCGTTCTGACAACATTCCTGATCGGACTGGGCGGGACAACCTTCGGGTTTGGTGAAGAGTCCATTGCTTTTCTTCCAATCCTCATTCCGGTTTTCCTAGCTGCCCGGTACGATGCCCTGGTGGCCATTGCATCCGTATTTCTGGGATCCCAGGTGGGCGTAATGGCCTCAACCACCAACCCTTTCTCGACCATCATTGCCTCCGATACAGCCGGAATTACCTGGACGACCGGTATTGAAGGACGAATTGCCATGTTCATTATCTGTATGTCTGCAACCATTATTTACCTGCTGATTTACGCAAAAAGAATCAAAAAAGATCCGACCAAATCCCTCATTTATGATCAGCGCGAGCAAATTCAGCGCACTTTCGGATATAACGGAGACGAACACGTCCCGGTCCTGACCAATCGATTCAGGTTAATCCTCTTCACCTTCATTCTTTGTTTTGTCGTCATGGTCACCGGCGTGATTGTACTGGATTGGTGGTTCGTGGAAATGACCTCTGTTTTCGTCTTCGGTACGGTATTGATTGGTCTTCTCAGCAAAATGAAGGAGAAGGAAGTGGTACACGCTTTTACAAAAGGAGCGGGAGAATTACTCGGGGTTGTATTTATTATTGGCATCGCCCGCGGAATTTCGATCCTGATGACGGACGGACTTATCACGGATACCATTCTGTATCAAGCGAGCAGCTTTACCCAGGGAATGGACAAAGGATTATTCATTAATGCGTTATTCGGTGTTTACAATGTGCTTGCCTTTTTTGTTTCTTCAACCTCCGGAACAGCCGTCCTCACCATGCCCATTATGGCACCACTGGCCGATACAGTGAATATCGGACGTGAGTCCATTGTGAATGCCTATCAATACGGAAACGGACTTTTCAACTTGTTTAACCCGACCTCACTCGTCCTCGCATTTTTGGGGGTAGCCGAAATCGGATTTGACCGGTTTTTGAAATTTGTCTGGCCACTGGTGGCTATCCTGGCCTTGATCAGTATGATTTTCCTAACCATTTCCATATATTAACTAACCCTCAATAAAAGTGACTACAACCTGTCGCATCACATCAATCTGCACGTCAGACATCAACCCATGAACACATCCAAATGACTGATCAAAAAACATCCTTTATTCAAAATTTAGCGCGGGTAATTCTCGGCGCATTCATGGTAATGGCGGCCATCGGTCACCTCACTTTTCAGCGGGAGGAGTTTCAGGCGCAGGTACCGGATTGGGTCCCTCTTAGTAAAGACCTGGTGGTCATTCTTTCCGGTGTGGTCGAATTGATCCTGGGATTGGCGATGATATTCTGGACGAAGCAAAAAGCAAAAGTGGGCCTGGCGCTGGCGGTCTTTTATGTCCTGATTTTCCCGGGGAATATCGCCCAGTACATGAATGGTATTGATGCCTTTGGCCTGGATACGGATACGAAACGACTCATACGGTTATTTTTTCAACCCGTACTAATCCTATGGGCCTTATGGTCGACAGGTGCGATTCGCCATTTGAGAGGTAAGCAGTAGTCTCTCTAAAAATTGCGTAACGGTTCAATTGGCTTTGACAGCTGGGATTGATTGAATTTAATGTAGCTTACAGCATATTCTTCAGAAAATCCTCCGGACTAGGTGATGAAATCAATTACGATTAAAAAAGGCGAAATACTGCAAAAACCCGGATCGTTAAACACGAAGGTCTACTTTGTCCGGAAAGGTCTACTCCGAAGTTATGCCATCGACACATCAGGCAAGGAACATATATTTATGTTTGCCCCGGAAGGTTGGACCATTGCCGACAATCAGTCAGCCGATCTTCCCGCTGAACTTTATATTGACGCCCTGGAGGATTCGGAGCTCATGGTAACTGATAAGGACATTACCCGGGAGAATAAAAATGCAGGCCCGCTGATCAAACGGCTCCACGTCCTCCAGCAACGGATAATCATGCTTATGAGCGACTCTGCTATTTCGCGGTACGAACATTTCGAACTCACGTACCCGGATATTCTCCAGCGGGTGCCTCAAAAAATGATCGCTTCCTATCTTGGAATCACCCCGGAGGCATTGAGCAAAGTGAAAGGAGCCCGGAGAAAAAAACAGCAATGATTTTGCCTCAGTTATTCTCCCGATTTGTCATGACTTCTTAATCTGGATTACTCGATCGGGAATGCAACCTGATGAACTTTGAGCTTTGTTGAACCCAAAACAATCCTTGTATGCCCCGTCTACATGAACCCGAAATTGGCAAGCCTCGTAAAATAACAGGTTATCTCTTATCCATTGTGCCCTCTGT
>CAYGOW010000241.1:0-5968 GCA_964351425.1 uncultured Roseivirgaceae bacterium | reverse complement strand
CTTGATATGCGGGGCCTGACGTAGCAGCGCCAGCAATTCTTCCGCCTCTTCCAGTTTGGTAGCCAGGGGTTTTTCACAAACCACATGCTTGCCGGCTTTGATGGCCGCCTTGGCTTGCGAATAATGCAGGAAGTTGGGGGTACAAATGTGAATTACCTGAATATCATCGATATTTAATAACTCTTCAAACGTACAGGCAATCTCAATGCCCAGCATGTCTGCTTTCTCCCGGGCAATGGGCTGGGTCACTTCACAAAGCGCTTTGACATAGGTATTCGGTAATCTTCGTAATGCTTCAATATGTGCTGGGCCGATAAATCCGGTGCCGACGACACCAATGTTGATCTTCTTCATGAAATTTGTTTATGGTTACTAAGTATTGACGTGACTGTTAATATATTAAGATTTTACTGAATAATTGGAAAGCTTGTCCGGGTTATTGACCAAAACCCTCCGCGCAGATAAAAATATATGCCGGCTTGCCAACATTAGCAGGGCAGATAGTAAAACTTATCTGTTTTTTGAGCTTTATTGGTCCGTAAGAATTATATTCAGATTACGCCAAAGCAGTGCGTGTGATTCTGGCGCCAACAAATTTTATTTATGAATAAGCATTTCTTTTACTTTCTGCTGCTTTTTTTAATCAATCCAATTTTTCTTTCTGCACAGACGGTTTTAATTTCTGCTGACCGCTTGTTTGATGGGGAGGAAATACACAGTGGTTGGGGAGTCATCATTGAAGCGAACAGAATAATTGCTGTGGGTCCCGTTGCCCCGCTTGCAGCCCGCGCGGATTCGGTAATCGACCTGGGTGATGCGACCCTTATGCCCGGTATGATCGAAGGACATTCGCACGTACTGCTTTATCCTTACAATGAAAGGGGCTGGAATGATCAGGTCCTGAAGGAATCTCCCGGTTTACGGGCAATTCGTGGGGCCGAAATGGCAAAACGGCAGCTTTATGCCGGGTTCACTACTGTGCGTGATCTTGGATCAGAAGGGGCTGGATATGCCGATGTAGCGGTTAAACAAAGCATTGAACTGGGGATAACGGAAGGGCCACGCATGATGGTGGCCGGGCCTGCTATGGTGGTGACGGGAAGCTACGGACCCAAGGGGTTCCATCCGGAAGTTGATGTGCCGTTGGGCGCGGAAGAAGCAGACGGACAGGATGTGATACATGTTGCCCGGGATCAGATTGGAAAGGGGGCTGATTTCATTAAAGTATATGCGGACTACCGATGGGGTCCGAATGGTGAAGCGCGGCCTACATTCTCCTTGCAGGAATTGACTTGGATCGTGGAAACAGCAGCCAGCAGTGGAAGGGATGTGGTGGCCCATGCCGCTACCGCCGAAGGCATGCGCCGGGCTACCCTGGCAGGAGTCAAAACCATTGAACACGGCACGGATGCCACTGAAGAAATTCTGGCCTTGATGAAAGAACATAATGTAGCCCTGTGCCCGACCCTGGCCGCTACGTATGCCATTACCCAGTACCAGGGATGGGATGATCAGCAAGAGCCTGAGCCCGAGGCAATCAAAGAAAAAAGAGCCTTCTTTCAACGCGCCCTGAAAAGCGGGGTGACGATTGTTGCCGGAGGTGATGTGGGGGTATTTTCCCACGGGGAAAATGTCAGGGAACTGGAATTGATGTCCCGCTGGGGTATGGATAACCTGGATGTGCTCCGGTCGGTCACCAAAGTGAATGCAGAAGTATTTGGTCTTGACGATTTAGGTCAACTTAAAGAAGGATTCCTGGGGGATATTATTGCTGTTCAGGGAAATCCAACGGATGAAATAACTGATTTGTACAAGGTTCTTCTGGTTATTAAAGATGGAAAAATTATTAAAAAGTAATATGAAATATTCCCTGATATTATCCTTACTATTCGTGATAAGTGCTAATGGCATGGCACAAAACCCTGCAGCCCTGGTGGACAAATTTTTCAAGGAATTTGTCAGTGAAGGGTCCTCGCAGGCCCTGGATAATCTTTATGCTACAAATCCCTGGATGGAACGTAACCAGGATGCAGTCACCAATTTAAAGAGTAAGCTGGAAGGCCTTAATGAAGATTTTGTCGGTAAATTCCATGGCTATGATTTGATCGCTGAAAAATCATTCGGGGATCGCTATGTTTTACTAAGCTATCTGGTGAGATATGACCGGCAACCCATACGGTTTATATTCCAATTTTATCGGCCGGACAAGGAATGGCGTGCTTACGGATTTCAATACGACGGTGATTTTAATGACGAAATTAAGGAGTCGGTCAAAATGTATTATCTCGACTAGGTTTTAGTGTTTCTACTATTTAAGAGTCTTATATGCATAATAAGTCAGTCTTTCAGATGCTGCCATTATTATTTTTGGTTAGCTCATGTATATCTCCTGTGAATGAAAACAAGGAAAATACGACCCGTTTGGTTAGCGGAGGGGAAATTTCAGGAGAATATTCCGAAGAGACTGGGATCTATACCTACAAAGGGATTCCCTTTGCGGCACCACCCACCGGCGACCTGCGCTGGAAAGCTCCTCAACCTGTTATACCATGGGAAGGCGTTAAGGAGTGTACCGCTTTTGGTCCAAGTCCCATACAACCAGAACCCAGGCCCTTTATGTTCTGGTCTTCTGAATTCCTGATCCCCGAATCGCCAATCAGCGAAGACTGTCTTTATTTAAATGTATGGTCAGGAGCCGCGAAGGAGGACAAAAAAAGACCGGTTCTGGTCTACATCTATGGTGGCGGTTTTCAGTCCGGTGGAAGTGCCTGTCCCATTTATGACGGAACATCCATGGCTGAAAAGGGAATTGTGTTTGTAAGTTTCAACTATCGCGTAGGTAAATTTGGTTTTCTGGCACACCCTGAACTTTCGGAAGAGTCGGGAACAGGATCTTCAGGAAACTACGCACTCCTTGATATGATTGCCGCTCTGGAATGGGTTCAGAGTAATATTTCAGCATTTGGCGGGGACCCGGAGAATGTAACCATTGCGGGACAATCTGCCGGGTCGTTTGCTGTGAACTATTTAACAGCTGCTCCACAGGCGTCAGGATTGTTTCATCGCGTAATCGGAGAAAGTGGTGCGCAGTTTTACCCAAGCCCGCTCCGCCCGTCATCGCTGACTCCGGCCGAAGCAGATTCTCTGGGCGTTGTCTTCGCCCGCTCCCTCGGTGCTACCTCATTGCAGGAATTGAGGGACCTTCCGGCAGACCGAATCCTGGAAGCGCCAGGGGGATTATCCGGGCCATATATCGACGGCCATATTCTTCCGCAATCTGTTCTTCAAACCTATCGGGAAGGCAAGCAAAGTGATGTGCCCATGCTGATCGGATGGAACGAAAATGATATCGTCATGGGGGAGCCAAAAGAAGAAGAAGAATTTCGGGGAATGATCACCGAACGATTTGGCGATATGGAAAACAGATTTTATGAGGCGTATCCACTGAAGACAGAAGAGGATTTAAAACTAACCCAGTTTCACATGAGCCGGGATGAAACATTTGGCATTCAGGTGTATACCTGGGGGAAGATGCAGGATAGCACGGGTAACTCGCCGGTCTTTATGTATAATTTTAACCGGTCCTTGCCGGCCCATACACCAGAAACACAATTTGGTGCCTTTCATTCCGGAGAAATCGTCTATGCCTATGACAATCTTCACACGCTGGACCGGCCATGGGAAGCTACCGATCATGACATCGCCAGAATAATGTCGTCCTATTGGGTTAACTTTATTATTTATGGAAACCCAAATGGGAAAGAACTTCCGGAATGGAAAGAATTCACAAGGAATTCCGAATATGTACAGGTCATTCAGGATGAAACGCGAAGTGAGGTTTTACCAACCAGGGATGAGCTTATGTTTTGGGAAACCTATTACCAAATCAATCAACGTGACTAGAATTAAAATTACTATTCAATGAAATTATCTCTAATAACTATTCGATATTCTATTCTTGTCGGACTGATGAGCCTGACATGCAACTGGGCTGCTGGCCAAAATATGCCCCCGGTGAATTCTCCGGAAATACATGAGGATGGAAGCGTTACATTCCGAATTCGTGCCCCGCATGCGGAAAGCGTCCAGTTGACAGGCAACTGGATGGGTTTTGGCGAACAAGTCAATCTTGTTGCCGGGGACTCCGGGCTTTGGAAAGTCACGGTAGGCCCTCTTCCTGCAGAAATGTACGGATATGCGTTTATTGTCGATGAGGTAAGGACCCTGGACCCGGTGAATAAGCATGTTATTCGTGATGGGACCTGGTCGGTTACCAGTGCGCTGTTCATTCCGGGTGAAGCTTCCAGGCTTTATCAGCCCATCCTTGGCCCGAAAGGCACGGTAAGACAAGTCTGGTACGAATCGCCCACACTGGATCTGACCCGACGCATGTTTGTATATACACCACCTGGCTATGAGGACAGTAACGAGAGTTATCCTGTTCTGTATTTGCTTCATGGGGCCGGCGGAGATGAAGAAGCCTGGTCTACCCTGGGAGCGGCGCCTGCAATTCTCGATAATTTGATCCATGAGGGGAAGGCAGAGCCAATGATCGTGGTCATGACAAATGGAAATCCGAATCAGGCAGCTGCCTTTACTGATTCTCCGATTATCGAAGAGACTTCCGCGGGACCAGGTAGTATGGCCAATATGAGATTTGAAGAAAGCCTTGTTCATGATGTCATTCCTTATATTGAATCGCACTTCCGTGTAAAGAAGGATGCGGAGCATCGTGCCCTCAGCGGCTTAAGCATGGGCGGCTTTCAGACAATCAATACCACATTGAAATATCCGGATATGTTTGATTATATCGGGGTAATGAGCATGGGTTTTCCAGACATGAGCCGGATGGGCGTACAGGTGGATGAGGAGAAAAGGAAAGCACAACTGCTGGCACTTAAAGAAGCCGGACCTTCGCTGTACTGGATTGGCATAGGAAAAGATGACTTTCTGTATGAAAGCGTTGTGACCATGCGTAATCAGCTGGATGCATTGGATTTTGATTATACCTATCGCGAAAGTGAGGGAGGTCATACCTGGTCTGTTTGGCGTATTTACCTGTCCGAACTGGCCCCTATGCTGTTTCGTTAATTGATTTAGGACGGCAATCCAGCTGGAAATGAAATTGATGTGCTACGTATAAAGGGCGCGGATGGGTGTAACAAGTGTTACATAGAATGCCAGGTAAAATTGGCTGTTTTGTAAAAAAGATTAAGCACATGAATACGATACAACTTACAACAGAAAAATTCAAAGAGGATATCTTTGACTATACCACTGAAACGGAGTGGAATTATAAAGGAGACGTTCCCGCCATCATTGATTTTTATGCGGATTGGTGCGGACCCTGTAAAATGATTGCCCCGATCCTCGAGGAGTTGGCGAAGGAATATAATGGCAAACTGAATATCTACAAGGTGAATACCGAGGTTGAACAGGAGCTTTCAGCCGTTTTTCAGATTCGGAGTATTCCGAGCATGCTGTTCATTCCCAAAGAGAGCCAGCCGATGATGCAGGCAGGCGCATTGCCAAAAAATGTCTTGCAGAATATTATCAACGAAGAACTGGTGAACTGATATCCTGAGCGGATTTTGGTCAATAGAGTGGGCCTGTTTAAAGGGCTGCATAGAACCACATTTGGTTAGACCGAAAAATACACCTGCAACTGTAACGTACGACCGGCCTGGCAAAAAATATTTTATTGGACAAAGAGAAAACCCGGGGCAATCATAAAGATGCCCCGGGTTTTCAATTTTATCTTGCCAGGATGATTTCACCCTCCCATATGTGATCGGTCTTATCACCTCCTCCATCAAATAACTTGACAAAGCTGTTGGTCGTTCCACCCCCACTGGCCCCTTCAAATCGGCCTGTTCCTCCGGTGATGACAAATGGATCCATAAACATGAGGTTATAATTTGGGTCCGAACTGGGCATAATTTGTCCAGCCACAGTATAAAAGATTTCG
>CAYGOW010000240.1:5733-5978 GCA_964351425.1 uncultured Roseivirgaceae bacterium | reverse complement strand
TACAATCGCGAAATATTGCCTTTTTCAAGCGGATTTACTATTGGCTTGGTTTTTTCAGTATACCTACCGAACCAAATCAATCAATTATGCTTAAATGGACCATAACGTTTTTAATAATCGCATTGATCGCTGCCGTATTCGGATTTGGCGGTATTGCGGCTAGTGCAGCGACAATCGCTAAAGTGATATTCTTCATTTTCCTGGTACTGTTTGTCATTTCCCTCATTACCGGCAGGGTCAAACGA
>CAYGOW010000240.1:0-5723 GCA_964351425.1 uncultured Roseivirgaceae bacterium | reverse complement strand
TAAGTGAAGATATAAGTTAAAAAAATAAAGCCCCGGCACGCATGCCAGGGCTTTTCACTTAAAACTTACTTAACTTGTTATCAACCAAATTAAATTAATCAACTATCATGCCACGTTTTATCCAGACATGGCCATTAATATATCGTGCTGCGTTATTATATGAACTTCATCTTTTTCATCACGTACCAACACGGCTTTTATTTCTTTATTGATCATGCTGGAGAGTACATCCAGGGTATTATCCATAGCAACGAACGGAATAGGCTCATCCATTAAATCACCCACCGGTTTGTCTTTATTTAATGGCTCAGACATTAAATGTTCGAGTAATTTACCTGTACTGATGCTGCCGACAAAGTGGGACCCATCACACACCGGAACCTGATCGATCCCCTTCTGATTGAGTGTACGGATCACATCGCCAACTGCTGTTTCCTTTGCTACGGTGAACAAGCTATCCTGTCCGTTTTTCGACCGTACAATATCCTTGGCGGTAGCAAAATCCCTGGCTTCAAGGAAGCCATGATCTTTCATCCAGTTGTCGTTATAGATTTTTCCAAGATACCGCGTACCGTGATCCGGGAGAATGATCACCATGAGATCATCTTCTTTCAGATTTTCCCGCGCATATTCCAGGGCACCATGAACCGCTGATCCGCAACTCCATCCAACAAATAGTCCTTCCTCACGCGCCAACCTCCGCGTCATAACGGCACCGTCTTTATCAGTGACTTTTACAAAGTGGTCAATCAACGAAAAGTCCACATTGGCAGGTAAAATATCTTCGCCAATTCCTTCCGTTAAATAGGGATAAACTTCCTTCTCATCAAATATTCCGGTTTCCTTATACTTTTTAAAAACCGATCCGTATGTATCAATACCAACCGATATGACCGCTTCATTTTGCTCCTTCAGGTACTTCGCTGTTCCGCACATGGATCCGCCGGTACCAACCCCTGCCGCATAATGTGTGATCTTGCCTTCAGACTGCTCCCAGATTTCGGGACCCGTGGTTTCGTAATGAGCCGCAGTATTTGAGAGGTTATCGTATTGGTTTGGGTAAAATGAATTGGGTATATCTTTATTCAGCTTCTTTGCTACGGAATAATAAGAACGTGGATCTTCAGGTGAAACATTCGTCGGGCAGACAATTACTTCAGCTCCTACCGCCCTCAGAATATCAATTTTTTCCTGTGACTGCTTATCCGCCAGGGTAAAAATACATTTATATCCTTTTGAAATTGCCGTAAGTGCGAGGCCCATACCTGTATTCCCTGATGTCCCCTCAATAATGGTTCCTCCGGGTTTCAGGCGTCCATCCTTTTCCGCGTCCTCAATCATTTTCAATGCCATCCTGTCTTTCATTGAATTGCCCGGGTTGAAATACTCAACCTTTGCCAGAATGGTGCCTTTTATACCCCGCGTCACGCTATTAAGCTTGATCATCGGCGTATTGCCTATTGTTTCGATTATGGAATTGTAATACATGATTCCTGATAGTTAGAATGCAAAATTACGAAGAATCCGGTGGAATCCGGTGGTTTGTTGAGACAAGTATCAGCCTTGAACGCCAGCCAGTAGATAAAGCACTGCCATTCTCACGGCCACCCCGTTTTCTACCTGCTCCAAAATAATTGAATGATCCGAATCCGCCACATCACTATTTAATTCAACCCCCCGGTTGATCGGACCAGGATGCATGATGGTTATTTCCTTATCCAGTGAATCTAACATTCGCTTATTGATACCATAGTACAGCGAATATTCCCTGAGCGACGGGAAATACTTGATATGTTGTCTTTCCAGCTGGATGCGCAATACATTCGCCACATCACACCAACGTAGTGCCGCCATGACGTCCAGTTCGACTTTTACTCCAAGTTCACCAATATGTTTAGGCAAAAGCGTATTAGGTCCGCATACCATCACCTCTGCACCCAGTTTCTTTAGCGCGAAGATATTTGAAATGGCCACACGGGAATGCAGTATGTCACCAATAATCGCCACTTTCTTGCCTTCCAGGCTACCAAATTTTTGATTTATCGAAAATGTATCCAGCAAGGCCTGTGTTGGATGTTCGTGCGTCCCGTCACCGGCATTCACAATATTTGCGTCAATGTGCCGAGAAAGGAAATGAGGCGCTCCCGGACTGCTGTGTCGCATGACCACCATATCCACTTTCATCGCAAGTATATTATTGACTGTATCTAGCAACGTTTCGCCCTTTTTAACCGAGCTGGAGGAGGAACTGAAATTAATCACATCTGCCGAAAGTCTTTTTTCGGCTAATTCGAAGGAAAGCCGGGTGCGGGTAGAATTCTCAAAGAATATATTGGCAATGGTTATGTCGCGCAACGAAGGGACCTTCTTAATGGGACGATTGATAACATCCTTAAAGCTCTTGGCCGTTTTAAAAATCAAGTCAATATCCTCACGTGTGATGTCTTTAATTCCAAGCAGATGTTTTTGACTTAATTGTGACATGCTTATTTCTCTTCCTTATTTACCAGCCAGATTTTATTTGCTTTGTCTCCGCGCGCTTTCAATTCTACCAATACCCGTTGAGATTCGATGGTGTTGACATTCCGTCCGATGTAGTCGGCCTCGATCGGTAATTGCCTTGTATACCTGCGATTAACCAACACAAGGAGTTCAACCTTCCTGGGACGCCCAAATGAGATCATGGCATCCAGCGCTGCACGTACCGACCGTCCTGTATAGAGCACATCATCAATTAGAATGACATTCTTGTCTTCTATAATAAACGGAACATGTGTGGCATTCGCTTGGACAGGCGTATCACGACGTCTAAAATCATCCCGATGAAATGTAGTATCCAGGTATCCCAGGGGAATTTCTTTCCCTGTTTCCTGTTCAAGCCGTTGAGAGATCAGTTTGGCCAGGTGGATTCCGCGGGGTTGCAGACCCAATAAAACGGTATTTTCAAAATTGCTATGATTCTCCAGCAACTCCTGACATAGCCGGTTGACTGTTATTTCCAGCAAGGTGGAATCAAGTATTAATTTTTTCTGCATAACCTAGCCGTTGGCAAATATAGGTAAAACTTTCTACCCTTTTTTAGTGCAGTGAAATTCATGGGACCTGAAGAGCAAGAAAATTGGATGAAGCTTCATTCCACTCCTGTAACAGACGGGCCCGTTCTTCATTAAGGGCCTCGGTGATTTCATTTAATTGATTTCCAGCCGCATTTATTTCGCGCACCAAAGCGTTATACTCTTCCGCATTCTGACCTCCCTTCTTTCTTTCTTCACGTAACTCATCCAGTCGATTAAGCTTCTGATAATACGCCAGGACCGTTACCAGATCCTGGGTAGCTTCCCTTTTGTAAAAAGTGAGACTATTTAAGGCCGCCGCAAACAACCGCTTATCCCCCTGAAACCCGCCTTCCTTTCGCACTTCCTGAATGCCCTTATCAGCATACTGGGAAAGAATGGATAAATGACGACTTATTGCCGTGGGTTGACGACCCTGTATGGATTTAAAAACAATGAGCTCCTGACTGTATGCCTTATAAAAAGCCATGTAGATGGTATTGTAATAGGAGAATAGCTTATTAAGTTTTTCCAGGCGTTTGGCCAGACGATCGTCACGGTTGACAAGACGAATACCGTATTTCTTTGCAAATTTTTCTTCCTCCCTCCGCAGGTTGAGGGCAAGTCTGCTCACTCGTTGGTAGGCTTTCTGTTGGGCATACAGAAATTCGTCCAATTCTTCAAACGTTTGTGATTCAAGATTTTGTAAATCCGCCAGACGAGTATAATCTTCGCGGATCATGTTCTTGTTTAATCGAAGAAAGAGTAAGACAGAATCTTTAAGGGATTTATCATTCCTGTATGGAGGAATAGCCCTGATCCGCATCTCCGCTTCGTTGATCGAATGCAGAAGATCGCTCTTTTCGTTTTCATAATCATTTCCCTCGAGTACTGAACGGGCATATTGCCACTGAGACCGCACTACGGATTCATACTCCTTTGAAATAGCCTCCAGGTAAGTCAATGCCTCCTCCTGCCCATGAGCAGGAAGAAGAACTAGCAGAAAAAATAGTACGATTACCAGTCGGTTTAACATACACTAAAATATGGAATTTCTGTCAGAGCATTATTCTCCGGCCAATTCCGGAAAGATTTTCTTGCCTTTCTTGCTTCTTAAGTGATTAAACAACGGCATCGCAATCATATACAGCCAGTAAGTGAATCCTGATAATAGAAAACTATCAAATATCAGTACCACCAGAATGGACAGAATGGGAATACTGGCCATGATCAAATTATTGTACATACTTGTCTTTGTCAAGAAGCTCTCCAGCGGGCTCAAACCTAATTGTTCCCTTCGTTTGTAGGCTAAGGAATACATTCGCGCGAGTATAAAAAATATTCCTGCCGCACCAAGGCCATAAATAATCATCAATGTACTTGCCTGGTCAGGAAGCAGCACCTCGTTGAATATATAATTCATCGTTTCCTGGTCCTGGCTAAACAGAGCTACCCACAGTTGGAAAAGCACCTGGAAAAGGAATCTGAGTGGATACACATAGATTAATACCAAACCTAACAGAATCGTATTCAGTGATACGATGCGAACATCCTTCAAGCCATAACGTATAAAAAAAATATAATGCTGATACCAGATCAGGGTGAGTAATACCATGCAGATCCCGAATGGTACAACATCAATCAGGGAGGCATAGAATTCGGTAAATGTTTCAGGCACGGTTGATGAAAGTATGAGCAAGGTAACAGCCAGGGCGAAAACCGCATCACTGAACGTTTCTATTCGTGTTTGCTCCTCACCGCGATAGGAAAAATGCGGGTTCATCCCGACCATGTTGCTTTTTACAAATTGACGCATGATTGAATTTTGGGCTTAATTTATTATTTCCGCCGAACGATTAAAACTTTATTCAATAATGTATTGAAATTCATCGTATTATTAATAATTATAGGTTCGCCTTTCGTATCCGGCTGACACATTTGATAACTTAATTATGGATTTGGAATTGCTAAAATATCCTGTTGGGAGGTACACTCCACCACGCCCCATTCGTATGGAACATATTGAAAAGTGGCGAGTGATTATACAGAAATTCCCTGAAAAATTACGGGAAGAGGTAATCAAACTTACTTCGGACGAATTAGGCTGGCAGTACCGGCCGGAGGGATGGACCATTCATCAGGTTGTCCACCATTGTGCCGACAGTCACATGAATGCATTTATACGGTTTAAATTAAGTTTAACGGAGAATGAGCCGACCATTCTACCCTATAAAGAGGCAGAATGGGCAAAACTTGGAGATGTTGCCCACTCTGACATTCAGGACTCTTTACTTATCCTTCAGGGATTACACAACAGATGGGGTGCATTGCTGAAGTCTATGACCGAGCAGGATTTCAGTCGGGCCTACATACATCCCGAGTACGGCCGGGCTTTTTCCCTGGACCAGGTAACCGGATTATATGCCTGGCATTGCAGCCATCACCTGGCCCATGTTCGACAGGCAATTCATTACAAGGGCGAATTTTGATCGTTACATATTCCGGCGGTACTGTCCTCCGACTTCAAATAACGCCTGGGTGATTTGCCCGAGCGAACAAAACTTGGCGGCCTCCATCAATTCCTCAAAAATGTTTTTATTTTCTATGGCTGAATGCTTTATCCCGTTCAGGTGATTTTCAGCCTCTTCTTTGTTGCGCTCCTGCAGGCGG
>CAYGOW010000239.1:0-6015 GCA_964351425.1 uncultured Roseivirgaceae bacterium | reverse complement strand
ATGACGTATCACCCACAACATAAAGTGGATATTCTATCGAGTGCCATGTTGGATTTTGGCAATGGTGTTCATGCCGTTTTACAATGCAGCACACAGGCCTACCCAACACAGCATGTGGAAATATTAGGTACCAGCGGTCGCATATATGTCGAATTGCCAGTAAACGTTCCTGCTGACCACCAGGCCACCTTGATCCTTGAGATGAATGGTGTCCGGGAAGAAATAACAGTGGATATGGCTAATCAGTATGTACTTCAGGCCGATTATTTCGCCAGGTCCATCCTGGATGGAAGTGATGTGCCTACTCCGTTGACAGATGCCGTCGCCAACATGCGTGTGATCGATGCACTGGTTAAAAGTGCTGAGTCAGGATCTGCTGAACACATACATTCATAAAAAAAATTCCTTGCCTGTCATATAAACTGGTCCTTGTTCAGACAAACCACTAACATGACAGAGAACTCCCTGCAGAATAAATTGGAAGAACATCATCCTGCTGCCTATCGATGGGCCCGACAATGCTGTCAGTACGATGATGAATTGGCCAAGGACACTTTGCAGGTGACTTATCTCAAGATTCTGGAAGGGAGAGCCGTGTGGAAAGAAAAGGCCGCTTTCAAGACATGGCTTTTTTCCATTATCCGGTATACAGCCATTGATCACCTGCGCGAAACCTCAAAATTCATGTCCATAGATGAGAACGAGGATGTTATAGATACTACTGAAGAAGAATTCACCCGGGACTACCGAAGTATTATTAAACGCCTGTCAAATCGGCAATCCGAAATCCTGCTGTTGGTCTTCTATCATGACATGACGCTTGAGCAAGCGGCAGTAGTGACTAAATTAAGTATCGGGACCATACGAACCCATTATGACCGGGGCAAAAAAGCCTTACGGGAATTATTAAATAAAGAGAATTTCAATCATGCCTGATCAAATAGACGCATTCTTTGAACGAATGAAAAAATCTGAAGCCGGTCAGCCGGTACCAGACTTTCAGGAATTCCTGCCGCAGAAGAAAAAACAACCCGTTTGGTTGTACGGCATTGCGGCCGGCATAAGTCTGATCGCCGCATTCCTGGTGTTTCAGGAAGATGACCAGACCATCCAGGAAATTAAAATGGTCCTGGATACCAACAACTCACCTACAGTGACTAACACATTGGCTCAACCCGAAGAGGAAGAATTTCTCGAATGGGAAGCCCCATCAGATTATTTATCAAATGACTTTAACTAAAAATATCATTATGAAATCGCTCATTATAGTACTCCTCTGTATCAGCAGCCCATTGCTCGCACAGGATGTTTTCAAAGAACATCTGTATTCTCCCGATCTTATCTTTAAATACCGGGAAAAAATTGAATTGACTGAGGCACAAGCCAATGAAATCAAGCAAACCTACAACAACAGCACAATGGCATACAATTCTCTCAAATGGGATCTGGACGCAAAAATGCTGGCCCTTGAAAAGCTTCTTTCCTCCGCCAAAGTGGATACAAAAGCAGCGGCCAAAGAATTGGAGGAGTTACTCGAACTGGAGAATGAAATCAAGCGAAAGCGACTTACCACCATGGTTCAAATAAAGAATATCCTGACATCCGGGCAACAAGCCATGCTGGATGAACATAAAAGTGAATTTACGGAGGGGTACGAAATCATGTCATCCGTTAACCAGGATCCGCGCGTGGTGGTACGCGTGAGCGGCAAAGTCGACAATGATCAGCCTTTGTATATTGTCGATGGGAAGGAGACAAGAAATGTGACCGATGTAAATAAGATCAATCCGAATGATATTAAAAGTATTTCGGTGCTGAAAGGAGAATCCGCCATTGAACAATACGGTGAAAAAGGCAAAAATGGTGTTGTAATCATCACACTCAAATAATTCCTGTAACAACGCAAATTCAGGAGATGCCGGATACAATAAATATCCGGCATCTCTATTTATAATACGTTGAAACTAGTATTTTCAGGCTTTATTCAGTCCAGAAAATGCGTTCAATAGTCAAAGTTTTTGCCTTTCTCATTCTCCTTCTTCTGAGCACCAGTATAACCGGACAAAACCGGCCTAAAATAGGACTTGTTCTCAGCGGTGGCGGCGCTAAGGGTATGGCGCACATCGGGGTTTTGAAGGAATTGGAAGCACTTGGTATTAAACCGGATTATATTACCGGAACCAGCATGGGCAGCATCGTGGGTGGTTTGTATGCCGCCGGCTATACAGCACAGGAAATTGAAGAAATTGCACTGGCAATTGACTGGTCTGCCTTACTCAGTAACCAGGTGACGCTTGACCAAATTATGTTTGAGGAAAAGTACTATTACCAACGCTACATCATTGAACTTGGGGTATCCGGTCTTTCCATTCAGCTCCCCCAGGGTCTCATTGAAGGACAAAAACTATCCGAACTGCTTTCCTATCTCACCCGCCACGTACATGATATTGATGATTTTGACGAATTGCCGATTCCGTTTGCCTGTGTCGGAACAGATATTGTGACCGGAGAACCGGTGGTTATGCGCGAGGGTTCACTGGCAACAGCGCTCCGGGCAAGTATGGCAATTCCTTCCGTTTTTACGCCGGTTAAAAGAGACGGCCACTTCATGGTCGATGGGGGATTGGTACGGAATTTTCCTGTGGAAGAATGCCTCGCCATGGGGGCTGATATTATTATCGGGGTTTTTGTAAGTGATGATTTGTTGCCGGAGGAAGGTTTAAAATCTGCTGTGGATGTGCTCACACAATCTGCATTTGTGATGTCCGTTTTTGATTCACGCGAACAAAAATTGAAATGTGATCTGTTGATCGAACCTGATATGGTTCCCTACACCACCTTCAGTTTTGATAATACACCAGACATTATTAAACGAGGCGAAGATGCCGGGGAAAAACACCGGGGAGATTTAAAAGCACTGGCTGACTCCCTTGGTTTTACTCCGGGTATCCAAACCATACGTCCGGCCATAGAGGATTCGGTAATTATTTCAGATATTCGTATTTCTAACAATAAGATTATTCCGGATGACTTTATTGCCGGACGTTTGCGTCTGAAACAAGATAGTCTGATTGCGATTTCTGAAATTGAGCAACGCATTGAAGCGCTTTACGGCACACGCTATTTTGACAAAGTCTCCTACAGTCTTGAACCTGACGGAGAATCCTCCATCCTGCTTATCGATACAGATGAAGCCACCCCAAGGAAGCTGAAGCTTGGCTTACATTATGATACGGAGAATGGGGCCGGGCTGAATGTCAACCTCACGGCAAGGGACCTTCTCCCGGCAAGCAGGGCATTGATCGAGATGGACATCGCAGAAACCTTCCGGATCGACGCGAATTTTCTTAAATACATTCGTAGCACGCAAAGCTGGGCCATCAAAACAGGCATCAATTACCGCAATGGCGACATCCCAATCAGTGATGGTAATGTGCAGGAAGCGGTGTTCAAAAATGATTTTATTAACCCCTACCTGACGGTGTTTTCCACATCACACCGAAATAGCATAAAAGGAATACGCATTCAACATGAACGTTCTGTTCTGAAACCTAAAATCGCCACTGGCGAATTCAGGGAGCTCGACAGGCTTCAATGGAACAGCTGGAGCCTGACAGCCGAATACCAACATAACTCATTTGACAAACAGTATTTCCCAACTCGCGGGTACAGTCTTGGCCTTGAAGGAAAGTATTCCTTTGGCACTAGTTATGATTTACAATTCGTCGACTCGCTCACCTCCTTCACAATACCTTTGGAGCCAGCTGATTTCTTTTCCTTCAACATCAACCACCATCACCGTTGGGCTTTGTCCAAAAAGGTAACCATTGCATTACGGGATATTATAATTATGAACTTTTTTGATCGACAGAATGAGTTTGAATTCATTGCCCCTTTTTTTAATGACCAGGTATTTACAGGCGGCTATCGGCCCCGGCTCAAGAATAGCATCCCGTTCTGGGGGGCCGATCAACTGCTTTTTTTAACGGATCACATTTTCTATAATGAGATCTTGTTTCAATACCAACCGGTAAAAGATATATACCTCGAATTGGCCAGCCAGTATATGAATTCACTCTATCCAATGAAATGGATTTATGGTGATGCGGATGAGGGTGTTTTTGAATTTATCGATGATACCTACAGCATATGGGGCTATGGAGCCAGGCTCTCCTATATGTCAATCATTGGCCCGGTGACTGTAGGTATGGCCAGTCATACAGAGACTTCTTCGTGGAACCCGTTTTTCAGTATCGGTTTTTATTTTTAGCGGTTCAGAAACTATCCGGAATCTTATCGATACTCCTTATTTTAATATCCCGGTAAAATATTTCCGCCGCTTCAGATTGCAGCTGAATTTTACCTCTTGATAAGGGTATTTCCTCCCCATTTTCCATGTGCCTTGAGTTTTCCAGACGCATGGTGAGAATGCCATTTACCACATGCAAACTACTCCCATTGAACGTATATAAATCAAGGGTATTCCATTCGCCGGACGGACGTTCCGCGTCAGGGTTTTTCTTACAATAGAGTTTCTTGATCGTGTCAGCGTCCGGCCCACCAAAAACATGATGATCGCTCCCGGGAGAATATTGATAAATACTGTCATTCACCAATACGGCAGGTATATCAATCATTGCACCGGCAACAGACCAGTAATCTCCGCAATCCCCTTCCTGGATCTGAAATTCCTGGGATTTTAACCAAAACCCGCTACCGGCTCCTTGTTCGCCAATCGCATGATATAGCAAACCACTGTCACGTTTCGTTTGGTCCCGTGGCGCCCATCTTTTATCTCCCCATTTGAACTGAAGTTGAAGGTGATAGTTTTCAAACGACGATTTTGTCGAAATTCCACCCCATACTTGTCCTGATATCCGCAACACATTCTGTCCGTCTTCCCTGACAATGGAATACACATTCAATGGATCCGTATTCAATCCGATTGAATCCCCTGTAAAGGCATTTTGCGTCGGATCCCATGGTTTTCCCAGGTAGGTATCCCATTGGTCAAGATTTTCGCCGGTAAACAAGTAAACCCACTCCTTCTCACTGGATTTATTTCCGCCGCCGGCAATACAGGCGCCCAGTCCGACACCTATGGCAAGAAACGAGGCCACTTTGAAAAATACGTCTCGCCTAATCATTCTCCCCGGTGTTTGCCGCTATCCACTGATCAATTTTTCTTTCCAACAGGACCATAGGAAGACTTCCGGTATTCAACACTTGCGTATGGAACTCCCGGATATCAAATTGATCGCCCATCGCTTTTTCCGCACGATCACGTAATTCCATAATTTTCAGTTGACCAATCTTATAGGACAATGCCTGACCCGGTACCGCCATATACCGTTCGATTTCTGCTGTAATAGACGCTTCTGACTCTGCCTCATGATCCAGGGAGTATTGTATGGCTTCTTCACGGCTCCAGCCTTTGGCGTGCATGCCTGCGTCGACCACCAACCGGATCGCACGATGCATCTCTGCGCTCAGCATGCCAAAATACTGGTAGGGATTCTCATAGAGCCCTAGTTCTTTTCCCAGTGATTCAGAATAAAGCGCCCAGCCTTCTACAAATACCCCCATACCTTCGGTATGCATGAATTTGGGTAAATCTTCATTCTCCTGCTGAAGTGACAATTGATAATGATGACCCGGAATGGCCTCATGCAGAAACAGGCTCTCGTCCGAAAAATCATTGTAAGTAGAAACATTCGGAATGGGAACATAAAATATGCCCGGTCGAGTACCATCGGGCGAGCCTGCCTGATATTCCGCGGAGGCTGAAGCTTCCCGGAATGCCTCCGTACGGCGAACTTCAAAGCCCGCCTTCGGCTTTAAATTGAATAACCTTTCCAATTGAGGCTTCATTCGCTCATGAATTTCCTCAAAATGAGCGATAACCTCCGCCGGTTCGGTATATGACATCAAATCCGGATTCGTCCGCACATGATCGAAAAATGCATTTAAATCTCCTTCAAACCCCAACTGATCCTTTACTTTGATCATTTCACC
>CAYGOW010000238.1:0-6027 GCA_964351425.1 uncultured Roseivirgaceae bacterium | reverse complement strand
TCATTGCAGTAAATGAGCGTAATCTTTTTGTCACCTATTTGTAAAGGTAATGGATTCAGTTTGGTAATGCGCGATCGGGCTTCTTCAATGGAATCAAATATCTTAATCCACCTCATATTTTTCGCGGAACTGCTGTTTCTTAGATGCCAGTTTACTTGGCCGTGTGAACACCATGGCGTACGCTTCCTTCAACGATTTTGAAGCCCGGACGTCTTTAACGATATCTGCCCACTCATGAAAATTTAGTCGTATCGGATTGTAACTATTGACCGGGTTTGTAATACCATAATCGGGCCGCTCCTCTTCCGGTTGAAAGGTACCAAACATTCTGTCCCATATAATAAGTGTGGAACCGTAGTTCTTGTCGAGGTACTTTTCGTTCCTGGCATGATGTACCCGATGATGTGACGGCGTGGTAAAGATATATTCAATGGGTCTGGGAAGCTTTCGAATATATTCCGTATGAATCCAGAATTGATAAAGGACTTCAATCTGATGACAGACAAAGAAAACAACCGGGTGAAAACCCATCAGCGCCACAGGTATAAAGAAAATTATTTTTATATGTTGTGTCCATCCAAGGCGGAAGGAAACGGACCAGTTATACTTTTCTGATGAATGATGGGTAACATGAGTGGCCCACCAGAACCTGTTTTCGTGGGCAATGCGATGTGCCCAATAGCGCCAGAAATCAATCCAGATAAGACAAAGAATGAAACTCCACCAGGTGATGGGAATTGACCAGGGAACCATGTTATAAAAAAACAGGATTAACCCAAACGTAGCAATTTTAATGGCTGCGCTGATGGCCACATTCACCAGTCCGATAGCGGTAGCTGCAAAGGTGTCTTTGGAATCATAGTAATCTTTTTTCTGTCGATAACTTAAATACCATTCCAACGCAACGAGGGTAAACATGACCGGCGCTGCATATATGATAATATTTGGCAAATCCATTGCCAGAATATCATCAACAGTAAATTTAACTTTCTCCATAAAAGATTTTACTTATCAAAAAGTACAAGCTACTAAGATACCTGAGAACAGAGAGAGACAAAAGAAAAAACACAGGAATAATACATGGATTACATAATCCGTTTTAGCAGAATGTTTGCCATGGCTAACTCCACATGCACTTCATCACAACCCCTGGATGAATACCTGTAATCGTTTACGCGGTCATCAGGTTTGATTAAACGGAAATGTGTATCGGAGACTTTTTCAATCCTGCAGAAGACCCCGTGTCGCTCTGAGTATACTTCCTGCCCGGTTGGAGGCTTAAAATATAACGTGGCGATGCTTTCACTGATTTCCTTTTTTATTCGATTAATCTCGCCATCCTGGGTGATTTCATAGAAATCATCTACGTACTTGGTTTGTGTATTTGATCGCTCCTTCTTATTTAGCGTGCTACGCGACAAGGCGCTAAGCAATTGATCATCCCTGAATACCGAAAGATACTCTGTTTGCATTTGAAAGGAAAAAATTATGCTGAATTCACTTTCACTGGTTAGCTCGATCTTTGTCAGCGATCCCTGTTTCGTTCTTTCCGCAATAAGGTAGCCGATAGAATCACCCTTCCATTCGATTTTATAGGTAAGCTTCTGCGCCTGGCTAAGGCCACAGGTAATCAGAATAGGGACTAATACAACCAATATTTTTCTCACTGCTTCTGTCAACGAAATTTAACAATATATATTGGGGGAAGTCCTCTCCAATTTTAACATTGCTTAAATTTAGCAAAATGTTACCCGTTCACGCAACTCCATATATCCAGGAAATTCGGGCCAAATGGATTCCTGCTGATATCCACCTCTTTATAAAACGGGAAGATGTGATTCACAAGGAGGTTTCTGGAAATAAATGGAGAAAGCTACAATATAATTTGCTTGACGCATCACAAAAAGGGGCAAAGACGCTTGTTACCTTTGGCGGTGCTTATTCAAACCATATTTACGCGACTGCCGCTGCGGCAAATGAGGCGGGCTTTTCATCTGTGGGAATTATTCGCGGAGAGGAGTCTTCTGCCGGAAACCCCACGTTATCTTTCGCCCGGGAGATGGGTATGGAGCTGGTTTTTGTAGACAGGGAATCATATCGGGATAAGAAGGCGCTGCTAAAAAAGCTGACAGGTCAATGGGAGAAGCCCTACGTCCTGCCGGAGGGGGGAACCAACTGCCTGGCCATAGAGGGCACCCGTCAAATCGTGGATGAACAGGTCAGGAATATGGATATCGTTGTGGTTCCGGTGGGTACGGGTGGCACGATGGCAGGTATTGTGGCCGGGATGCCCCGGGAGAAATCCGTGTTGGGCATAAGCGCGTTAAAAGGAAATTTTCTCCATAAAATGATTCAGGATCTGCTCGATACCTGCGGGGTACAGGCAGAAGCATCCTGGTCGATAGATACTGGCGGACATTGTGGCGGGTATGCGAAAATCTCGGACGAACTTATCGCTTTTATCACCGACTTTAAACATTCTCAGGGTATACTACTGGAGCCGCTATATACAGGAAAAATGCTTTTCCGCCTGAAACAATTGATTGAAGCAGGAGCTATTCCGGGCGGATCAAGTGTTTGCGCCATACATACCGGGGGTTTACAAGGGTGGAATGGAATTAAAGAGCGATTCGGGGTTGGTCCCCCGTAGGATTATTTTCGTTTGATCGACCCTAACCAGGTACCCGGCCATCGACGTGGAGCATTCTCCTGTTCCAACCCGGTCTCACCAGCCCGTTTTACGGATTCAATTGTATAGAAGCCATCAGGATAATGAGTGGCAAATTCAGCCAGTAACTGGTGAAGGTTATCCCGTTGGATGACGGTAAACAACAACCGCTCCCGTCCACGGCTACTTTCTGCATCCACGAAAGAATAGCGCCATTCCCGCTCATTCAAATAAACCAACAATGGGTCCAGGTTCTCCCGTGTTATCAGGCGTACCACGACTTTGCCATACGCAAGCTTCTCTTCAATATACATTCCGACATAAATACCTGCGGCGAAACCAGCCGGGTAGGCGATGTAGGAATAGATATTATCGATGTGCTGGAAGATCTGTCCAATGGCCAGCAACCAGATCAATGATTCGAAAAACCCAAGGATGGTGGACACCCATCGTTTACCTCCCATGACAAATATGATACGAATCGTATTAATGGATACGTCCATTATGCGGGCGAAAAAAATCAATAAAGGAAGAATGAGCATTCGAAAAGTCTCACTCTCAATCGATAACGTTTCAATAAAAAATTCTTCCATAATCAGCCAAATAAAGCGCTAAATACATCATTAATATGTCCGACCGGCACCACTTGAATTTTAAACTTGCCCAGGTCAGCATCCTTTAATCCGAATTTTGAACAATAGATCTGTTTAAACCCAAGCTTTTGTGCTTCGGTAATCCGGTTTTCAAGACGGTTGACCGCCCTGAGCTCCCCGCCTAGTCCGACCTCAGCCGCAAAACAGGTGGTGGAGGGAATGGTCATTTCTTCGAGGGAAGATACGATGGCCACACACACCGCAAGATCTACCGCCGGGTCTTCCACTCTCAAACCGCCCGCAATGTTAAGAAATACATCCTGAAGGTTAAGGCGAAACCCGCCCCGTTTTTCGAGCACAGCCAATAACATGTTCAGGCGGCGGTTGTCAAATCCCGTGGGTGTCCGCTGGGGAGTCCCATAGGCCGCGCTACTTACCAACGCCTGGATTTCAATGAGCAGCGGGCGATTGCCTTCCAGCGTTGCCCCGATTGCTACCCCACTCGTGTCTCCTTCCCTTTGAGTGATTAAAATTTCTGACGGATTGCTAACCTCGCGCAATCCATTCTCCCGCATTTCATAGATGCCCAATTCGGACGTACTGCCAAACCTGTTTTTATTGGTACGAAGCATGCGATAACTTAAATGACGGTCACCTTCGAATTGTAATACAGTATCTACCATATGTTCTAATACCTTCGGGCCAGCAATACTGCCTTCTTTGGTAATATGGCCAATCAGGAAGATGGGAATGTTTTTTGTCTTGGCCAGGCTGATTAAAGCAGCCGTACAATGCCTGACCTGGGAAACACTGCCGGGGGCTGAATCCATGGCGTCGGCGTGTAAAATCTGAATGGAATCGAGGATGACCAGTGCAGGTGCCTCTTTTTCAATGTGTTGTAAAACAGATTCCAGATTTGTTTCTGAAAGAATCAGAACATCATCCGGTAATGAATTGGTCAATCTGTCAGCACGCATCCTGATTTGTTGCGAACTTTCCTCGCCAGAAACATATAAAGAAGGTTTTTCCAGGCGAAGTACCAGCTGAAGCATAAGGGTTGACTTACCAATGCCGGGTTCGCCCGCCACCAGTGTCACGGATCCCGGGACGATCCCTCCCCCAAGAACCCGGTCCAACTCCTCAAAATGGGAAGAAAAACGGGGTGTTGTATCCTGCTGGATTTCAGTTAGTTTCTGAGATGCGGTTTTACGGGATTCGGATTTTACCCATCCGGATTTGCTTCCTTGTTTCTTGGTGAACTTCTCTTCAATCAATGTATTCCAACTTGCACAAGCAGGACATTTCCCCAACCATTTCGCAGATTCATACCCACAATTCGTGCAAAAAAAACTTGTTTTTTCCTTTCCCAAAGTGTTACATTTCAATTAGTACGGTTATATATATTGACACCCAAAAACCATATAGTAAACTAATTCTTTAAATAATACAACCAACAATCTTTTTATGAAGTGTACTTTTTTTTTGGTGTGCTTACTTCTGTCAAGCACCCTGGGGCTGGCCCAGGAATCGCCATCCAAATTTGGAGAAATCGACAAGAAAAACCTAGTGATGACTATATATCCGCTGGATTCAAGTGCCGGTGCGGTGGTACTGATGAACTGGGGATATGTCAACTTTGATCATAACCTGGAAGTACAGTTCCAGCATCACATCAGGATCAAGATTTTGAACAGCACTGAATTTGACCTGGCGGATATAGAGATCCCCTATTACAGGAAAGACCACGTGGAGCGCTTAAAGGCTGCTACATATAATCTGGAGAATGGCAAGGTAGTGGAATACGAACTGGACAAGGATGATATTTTTGATGAGAATACATCGGAATACATGAAAACACTCAAATTTTCCTTGAGTAATGTTCGTGAGGGAAGCATCATTGAGTATACTTACCGTGTAAACTACGGGAGTTTTAACCAGATTATGCCCTGGTATTTTCAAAAGGAAATTCCGGTTATCCACAGTGAATACCTAGTAGAACTGCCAGAAGCTTTCGAATACAAACGCATCATGCGCGGCTATCTGCCACTACAGGCAGCGGAAATTTCGAAGAAGAATATTATGTATCAGGGATCTCCTCTTACCCTGACCACACAACATTATATTGCGAAAAACATACCGGCGTTCAAACCCGAACCGTATATCACGACTTCTGAAGATTTTATATCAAAGATTTCTTTTGAGTTATACGCCATTTCTATTCCGGGGAGCACCTACAGTCGCAGGATGCCCAATAATTATGGAGAACTTGCCTATAACCTTGCCATTGATACGGACTTCGGAAAGCGCATGGAGCGGGGCCGTTTCCTCAGGGAAGAAGTTGAGAAAATTACCGCTGGCATCTCCGGTGATGAGGAAAAAGCACGGGCCATCTATGCGTTTGTTCAGGAGGAATTTAAGGTGGACAATGATTTTGACGAGGAGAATTACAAGAAGATTTTCGAGGAGCGGCGCGGATACTCAAGTGATATCAATTTTATCCTGATCATGATGTTGAAGGAAGCAGGAATAGAAACTGAACCAGTGGTGCTCAGCACGCGAAAGCACGGATTAGTGCACCCCAGTTACCCGTCTTTCCGGAATTTTAACTATATCCTGGCGCTTGCGACCATCGGGGAAGAAACCTTCTTGCTGGATGCTTCTGATAAATACCTCCCGTTTAATACCATTGGTGTAAAATGTCTGAATGATCGAGGGCTTGTCGTTTCCGAAACTAAGCCACGATGGGTGAGTTTGAAGCCTTCCTTC
>CAYGOW010000237.1:0-6028 GCA_964351425.1 uncultured Roseivirgaceae bacterium | reverse complement strand
AAGGCGACGGTTTGTTTTGAATGTACCAAGTAAGACGGGAATCAACAAAATCACCTGTGGCAGGCTGTAATGTGGTCCTCAGGTACGTTCCAATAATTGGAAACACAGTGATGCAATCTGGTGAATGTCTCAACTTTCATCACATGCATTCAGTGTTTTGGCACTGTCTTTGTAACTGTTTGGTTAGTTCAGGTACACTTAATCGCCTGGACAGTTGTTGTTGTTTTGAATTTGACCAGGGGCCGCCTTGACCGGGCGGTCCCTTTTTAATAATGGTACCCGCGCGCCTGATATATCGATAGTGTGTATTGGCATATTTTATTTGCTCCCATAGTATTAATGAATAAAAAATATTAGTTTCCTCTCGTCTTAACTTTAATCATTATGCGCACATTCTTAGTATTCGTATTCACTTTCTTTATGGCTTCATTCGCACAAGCTCAATCCGGTTCATTCCCGGGTAAATTTGTTCATTCGGTATATTTCTGGTTAAATAACCCCGACAATGCAGAGGAAAACGAATTGTTTCTTAAAAACCTTCATGAGTTCCTCGAGAATAGCCAGTATCTCACCTCCTACCACGTAGCCCCTCCTGCCGGTACGCCCCGTGACCTGGTGGACAATTCGTACGATTACAACCTTGTTGTAACCTTTGACTCAAAGGAATTGCAGGATAAATACCAGACGGAGCCTGCCCATGTTAAATTCGTTGAAACCTCCAGCCAGTTATGGAATCGCGTACAAATTTACGATTCGTTCCACGAGGACGAAAGTGCCACACCCTACCGTCGCGGAGATATCCATATTGGTATAGTGGTAGCCGACCTGGCCGCCTCTGAGAAATTTTATACAGAAGTCCTGGGGATGGAAAAGGTCAGTGAGTTTTCTGTTACGGAAGAATTTGCCCGTGAAAGCGGGTTGACTGAAGGCTCACCCCTTCAGGTATCTGTAATGAAACTACGGAATGATCCTCATGCGTCAGAATGGAAGCTCATGGAGTTTGAAAATGCTCCGGAACCTAAACCCACCACGTACATAAATCAAGGAGCCGGTATGCGTTATGTTACTTTTTTCGTGCGTGATATGCCCGACATCATCAATCGATTGAAGCAAAATAATATTAAAATGCTGGGGAATACCCCGGTGCCCCTCGGCGAGAATGACCAATTTATCCTCATCCAGGATCCTGATGGGGTTTTTATCGAATTAATTGGTCCAAAATCCTGATCACTCCTCTCGTAACGAAACCGTTGGGTTCAATGTAGCGGAACGATATACCTGACGACTAACGATCAGTATGGTAAATACGAGAAGGAGCATTCCTGCTGCTAAAAATACCCCGTCAGGTATGTTCGTACGACGATCAAATTGCCCCCGAACACGGTCAAGCGCATACCAGGTAAGCGGAATAGAAATGAGCATGGAGACAATTACAAGAATTACAAATTCGCCATTTATCAATGTCAGCAAATCAGTCACAGACGCTCCCATGACTTTACGGATACCCATTTCACGCATGCGACGCTGAGCCATATAGGTGGCAAGACCGAATAACCCCATGCCGGTAATGATCAATGCCAATATGGCAAAGGTCCCCGCCAGCTTTTGGGTCAGGTTGATCGCATTAAACTTCTGGTCAAAAACATCATCCATAAATTTGTAGTCAAACGGATAGGCTTCATTGTATTTGCCAACAATCTGTTCTACTTCGGCCAAGGATTCTTTTAAACTTGTTCCCCCGTTCAATTTAATTGTCATAATCTCCGCCCATTCCGGATCGAAAATCACAAACATCGGTTTAGTTTCCTGAAAAACGGATCCGGTAATTAAATTCTCAAAGACACCAATAAGCGTATACCCATCTCCCCAAACCTCAAGTCGGGCACCTATCGGATCATCAAGTCCCATTATGTCCAGGGCAGCCTGATTGACCAATATGGCCATAGAGTCTGACGGGTAGTCGGGAGAGAAATCTCTTCCTTCAATAATCTTTACATTCATTGTACTGGAGAAGTCATATTCTGTCGCCAGCGTAACAAAGAGGACATTCTCCTCGGGAAGCTTTCCGGGCCATTCAACGAAGTTATTTGTATTGACACTGGTCACCGGACTATTTGTTTTCGTCACCGATTGTACCGATCTGGAGTCCAGGAGTTCTCGTTTAAGAGCTGAATAATTGTCATGCATGGGATCTGTGTAGTCGAGCATAATCAGATTTTCTGTATCATACCCCAGTTCACGGCTTCTGACCAATTCGATTTGTTGATAGATGATAAGACTTGAAACCAATAAGAACAGGGACAAAACAAACTGGAGGGAAACCATCACCTTTCTGGGAATGGACCGGTTACGACCGGAAAAAACAGCTCCCTTTAGTGTCCGGACGGGGCTGAATGAGGATAAATAAAAGGCAGGATAACTCCCAGATAGTATACCCGCAATCAGGATTACGGAAAGCGTCAAAACCCAAAATTCAGGGGCAGTGTAATCAATGGACAGCTTATTATTGAGCATCTCATTATAAAAAGGAAGCGCCAGTTCGGTCAGAAGAATTGCAATGAGATACGCGATGGTGGCAATAAGCAGTGATTCTCCGAGAAATTGAACGACCAATTGGCGACGCGAGGATCCAATACTCTTCCGAACCCCCACTTCTCTGGCTCTGCGCTCTGCCCGGGCCGTTGCCAGATTCATGAAATTTATGCAGGCAATAGCCAATATCAATAACGCTACGCCCCCAAAAAGCCGGACATAGACGATTAATCCTCCCGCCTGTTTTCCGTTTTCAAAAGACGACTTTAAGTGCCAATCATCCAATGGGAGCAGGAACAGGAAGCGTTCAGCATCGGTTTGTCCGTTGTCGGTGAGCAGATCACGCAATGAGGACTCGACCTCAGCCATGTCATCACCTGACCTCAATTTGACAAATACCTGAAAATAGTAATTACTCCAGTTATCCGTGTTTTCACCAACCCAGGAACTGTTTTGTTCATAATGTTTCCAGGCCACTAAAAAATCAAACTGCAATGAACTATTCAACGGGGGGTCTTCCAGTACCGCAGCTACATTGAGCTGACTTTCATTGTCTAATTCAACTACTTTACCTATCGGATCTTCTTCACCAAATAAGGCGCGTGCGGCTGATTCTGTCAATAATATATTAGAGGGATCGGACAAATACACAGAGGCGTCAAGTCCATCGACGGTCCTGAAAGAAAAGAGGGACAGGAATTCTTCTCCGACAAAGTGCCCCATCCGCTTGATTTTTTGCTGACCATTACCCAGTAAGTGATCCTCTCCCCAATCTGCGACGGATACCTCTTCAATCGCCGAATGTTTACCCTTTATGTTTTGATATAGCGGCAAAGGTACCGATCGCCAGGAAGAAAGTTCGTCCGTATAGCGGGCATGCATCCAAACCTGGTAGATTCGGTCATGATCCTTATGGAATGTGTCATAGGATAATTCACGGTGTACCCAAAGCAATATCAGCAGGCTACAGGCAATACCTATCGCCAACCCCGATATATTCACAATGGAATACAATCGGTATCTCTTCAGGCTTCGTAAGGTTGATAACAGGAAATTCCGTAACATTCCAGGCGCTTCAAATCCAACAGAAAAACTTAAATAGCCTATGAATTTAGGCAATCTGCAAGAGAATAAATAGCATTAAAATGCCAATCTCTCGAAAAGCATTTGCACTGTTACACGCAACATGCACATGAGTTATTGATTGTCAATTCAATACTTCTGCGAATCATTAAACTACTTTAAGGAGATAATTTTAAAAGTAGATCAAAGCCCATGAAAAAGGTAGCTTGTGCTTATTATCCCCCTAAAAATAGGTATCACAGGCCGGTTTCTGGCTAAAAACTCTAATCCAACTACCAATTAAAGGGAATCAGATGGATTCATTTTAACCAGATCAATTATGGATTTTTCCGTTGATTACCTGCGAAAAGTGGCCGGTCAATGTTACAAGATCACGTTGGATGTCACACTGAAACACACCGCCGCGGGGGCTGCGTTGAATACCTTTCAGAGAAGACTTTCCAAGTTTGTCTGACCAAAATGGTACGAGGGCCGCGTGTGACGACCCGGTTGCATGGTCTTCCAGTTGGCGAACGTGTGGTACCAACGTTCTGCTGACAAAGTCACATGAATCGCCTGGCGCTGTGACCGCGTACCCAAACACATCTATCTTCTGTAATGCGCCAAAGTCAGGATCCATGGAAACCAGTGAACTTTCATTCTCTAACAGAACGATATCTTTATTATTTGTTTTAAAATATCCTTTTATAGATACTCCGAGCGCCTTTTCCAATCCGTCAGGAGGCTTTGGCGAACTTGTTACCGGGATGGCGGCTAACTGCATTGAGGCGTATGAATTATCCACAATATGCCCTGACAGCTGCTGTCCTGATTGTGCGTACAGGGTTACTGACTGTTGCAGTGCGGCAACAGCCGCCAGGGTACCGTGTCCGCAGAGGCCAATTTCAGCATCCGGAGCAAACCAGCGCACGTGATAACTTCCCTGCTCTCCGGTCGGCCACAAGAACGTGGTGGCCGGCTGGCTCAGGTCAGTAGCAATGCGTTGCATGGCTTGCTCCGGCATTGATTCTTCAAGAACAATTACTGCGGCTATGTTTCCGCGAGCGCCAAGTTCCGGATCATCAAAAACCGCAATGCATTCAAAATCAAGCACAACTATCCGTTAAGCGAGGAAGAAACCTCAATGTCCGTATCGAGTAATCTGGAGATCGGGCAGTTCTCTTCCGCATCTTTCACCAGGCGATCAAATTCTTCCTGTCCTATGCCGTCGATCGTTGCCTTCAAGGTGATATGAGATTTTTTAATAGTTCCATCCTCGAAGGTGATGACACATTTTGCATCCAGTTCGGCCGGATCATACCCTGCCTCCTGAAGATTAAAACTCAGCTTCATGGCAAAACATCCGGCATGGGCAGCGGCAACCAATTCTTCCGGGTTGGTTCCCTTGCCATCCTCAAAACGCGAGCTAAAAGAATATTGTGTTTTATCTAACACCCCTGTTTGTGTGGTCAGGTGTCCTTTACCATTTTTTCCTGTACCGTTCCATACGGCGGTTGCATGTCTTTTCATTTCTTTAAGGTTTATTCATAAATATAGCAATCGTTGATCAAAATGGTTCAGGAGAATTTTTTGATTTTTTTTCTCGCCCGATTAAACCCTCAAGGATTTAGCGCATCAAAGGGGCAAACAAACTTAAAAAAGACATGAAACGAAAGATCATTGCCCTAAAGAAAAACATGTTGTTCCTGATGCTGATTGGTGCCTTAGCCGCCGGTGTATCAGCTTGTAACGACGAACAGGAAGAACCCCAGTTGGATGTACAGGAAGACCTGGCAGTTGCTCAGAATACTTCCTTATCGGAATCCTTGAGTGAAGAAGATATATCACTTTCCTACATTGCCGCCGACGGCGTAAATGTGGATGGCGGAAAAGTGATGAGTGATCACCTGCCTTGTGCTGAAATAACGCATAACAAAGAAACGAATACCCTTGTCATTGATTTTGGAGATGGGTGCGTGGGACCCTACGGTCGCGAACGAAGCGGTAAAGTGATCATTACCTACGGTGGCGCCTTCAATGACCACCTGGCCAATCGGGTGATTACCTTTGAAGATTACTTTGTAAACAACCGACAGATTACTGGTACAATCGAACTACGTGACCTGAACCGCAACGAGGAAGGCTTCGTTACCGCTACCCGACGATTGATTGATTATACCATTACGTTCCCCAATGGAGAAAACTACGTTGCGAACGGAAGTATAACCCGCGAATGGATAGAAGGAGAAGGGGATGGTAATCCCAGAACCAATGTAATCCGGATTACAGGATCATACGAAGGAGTTTCCTCCCGTGGACGATCACATACCATTGATATCCTTGAACCAATCATCGCAAGTTTCCCGTGTCGCGCAGAAGGTGGATTCCTCCGGATTGCCGGCCTGAAGGAAATCCGCTGGAGCAATGAAGCAGC